>DATLUM010000134.1 GCA_035533095.1 Acidimicrobiales bacterium
GGCTCGTCGCCAGGCCGAGGGCAAGACCTGGCGAGAAGCACTCCGCTGTCTCAAGCGCCACCTCGCCGACGTCGTCTACAGGACCATGTTGCTTGACATTCGAGCGGCCGAAAATCGGGGCTTGACGAGATAGGAGCTCACAAGCTGGGACTTGACCCGGCCGGCTCGCACGCGACCCCTTGACCGGCCGTGGCGGTCAGCGTCCGGAGGCTGGAGCGAACCGGAGCCACCCCGCGGGCAGGTCGGCCAGGAACTGTCGGACGAGGTCGGGCCGGGCCGTCAAGCGCCAGTCGACGACGTCGTTGACCTCGGTCTCGAGCTTGCGCCACTCGAACCAGCCGATCAGGTGGATCAGCGGGTACGAGGTCGCGGTGCCGACCGAGAACACCTGGCGCCACCAAGCCTGCTTGACCGCCAGCTCCGACGCTCCCCCGCCAGCCGGCCGCCACAACGCCGCGGTCTCCACGATCGCCATCGGCTTGTGGTGACCTTCCGCGTAGACAGCGTAGAAATCGGAGGCGGGCTCGCCCGCCGCCCCGCCACTGCCCGTCAGCAACTCGGCGAACTGCGTCGGGGGCGGCACGTCGTTCGCGCCCCACGGATAGCTGTTGCCCCAGTGGTAGAGCGACATGCCGACCCAGTCGACTGCATCGTCACCGGGCCAATACGGCGCATACGGGTCGTCCGCGGCGGTCAGGCGGCCGTCGTGGTTGGTGTCGAGCGCGGCGAAGGCAGCCGTGCCCGGTTTGGCGTCGTACTGGCCGCCCGAGAACGGGTATCCGTCGGCACTGTTGGGCGCCCACAGCATGGCGCTTCCGGGCGCCAGCCGGTGGACGGCCGACGCGACCACGCGGAAGGCTGCCACGTAGGCGACGGGGTCCTGGCCCCACGCATACCAGGTGCCGTTCATCTCGTGGGCGAAGCGGACGAGCGTGGGCACGCCGCACCCCCGGTACCCCGCGAGCAGCCGCGCCAGGTCGTCCGCGGCCGAGGGAGTGACGGTGCTGAGGCCGCCGTTCGGCATCAGCGTGAGCACCGCGATGCCGCCCACCGAGCGCACCTGGCCATAGAACGCGTCGAGGTTGGCGTGGTCGGCGGCCGTGAAGGGGAACTCGACGAAATCAACCCAGGCGGCCGGCGTATGCGAGGGGCCGAGCCGGGACGACACCGCCGCGACGCTATCGCCGGCCCAGTCGATGCCCATCCCGAACCACGTTCCCGATGGGTGGGTGAGATCCGCGGGCATCGGGTTTGGACCGGTCATGCCGGGGGCGGAGCACGTCACGGCGCTCGCCGAACCGTCGACTGCTGCCGTGGACGCCGCCGGCCCGGTCGACTCGGTCGAAGAGGTCCCCGGCGTTGGCGAGCCTCCCGCGCCGGGGCTGGATGAACCCCCGGCACCGCTCCCACAAGCGAGCAGCGACGAGAGGAGCGCGGCGACCACCAGCGCCCTGGTGCAGCGAAGGCTCGTTTGCCGCATGGCGGCACCGTCGAAGGCTCGGCGGAGCCGATCCGTCACGCGTCCTCGTCCGAAACGGTGGAGTTGCTGCCGGCCGGTGCCTCAGCCTGCCTGACGATCGCACGCGCCAGACGGCTGCGATCGAGATACGGCCCCGGCGCGATCGTGGGCATGGATCCTCCGTCGTGGATGCGGGGCCTGACTGTCTCCCGCTCGATGGCGTCCGCCCACCACCAGATCGGGCCACTCAACTCCGGCAATAGACCCACCGCTCGAACCGTGGCTCCGCTCTCAGGGATCGCAGTCGACGCGCGAGCGGGGGCCATCGATATCCTGGCCCTCCAGCAAGAGTCTCCACCCGGGTTCTGCAGGGTCGCAACGAGGCCGTGCACTTCGCCGCGGCGAGGGTGTCGCTCGAGGGTCGCCTTCGAGAAGAGGTGGCGGCGCCTTATCGCGGAGGTGACGAACGAGTCAGGGGCGCGGAGCGGCCGGATCGGTCACCAGCGTCGCGCAGCCGCGCGCGCCAACCCGAGGGACGACGTCGAGGGCTCGATGGGTCCTCTCCGGTTGAACCACGTCGGTCGACGCACCGCCCGACTCGCTGCTCGCCGGTGGCGGCCCAAGCCAAGCCCCCGCCCGTAACTTGGTTGCGCTCGCAACGGAAGCGTAGAGTAGGGCAGGTTCACGGCGGATCAGCCTGTCGTTCGGTCGTGGACGTGTCTCGACTGGAGTCACGGAAATGACGCCCGGCGATCTCGGTCTCCTCGTCCTGCGGCTCGTGATCGGCCTCACCTTCGCCGCCCACGGCGCGCAGAAGGCATTTGGCTGGTGGTCGGGTCCCGGGTATGCCGGCTGGCGGGCTGGGATCGAGCGGATGGGGCTTCGACCGCCAGGCTTCTGGACACTCGTCTCGACGGCGGCCGAACTCGGGGGCGGGGTCCTCCTCGCAGTGGGTCTCCTCACCCCGTTCGCGACCGCAGCGCTCATCGCCCAGTCGGTCGTGATCGTCGGTCTCGTCCATCTGCCAAAGGGTTTCTGGAACCGCAACGGCGGCGTCGAGTTCGCGCTCAGCCTTGCGGCGGGAGTCGTGGCCCTCGCCGGCACCGGATCCGGGTCGGCGTCGCTCGATGCGGCCCTGGGGCTGACGTACTCGGCGGAGGTTCGCGGTCTGCTCATCGCGGTCGGGATCGTCGGCGCCCTCGTCGGGCTGGTGATTTCGCGCCTTCGGCCAGTGGAGCGTCCGGCGGCGGGAGGGCCACGCTAGCGCGGCTCAGACCGGCGGTGGCCTTCTTGGGCCCCGGCAGAGGCCCCCGTCGGCGCGATCCAGCAGGTTCCGCGTGCGAGCCTCAGCTGGAAATGTGGAATCTCTCGTCAACGCCCCGCCGCCTCGGTTTGGGGTCACGGGCACCTCGATCGAGCGTGGCCGACGTGGAGCTGATCGAGACCAATGACGGTACCGACCAGCGGGCAGGGGCATGGCCGGCGGACGGAGGGCTGCCTTCTCGGCGGACGTCCCGCGCAGCACCTGCTAGGTCGGCCCTCGCGCACCCGCGCCAGCCCGTCCGGGCGGGGATCGGCGCGGCAGAAGAGTGCCCCAGTGAGTCCTTGTCCGACGTCGCCGCCGATGGTGCCCTCCGTGGAACGTGCGGATCGCGCTCGTTCCAGGCCAGGGGTGATCGTCATGCGCCGCCTCCTCGGACTCCTCTTCGCCGGCGGGCTCCTCCTGCTCGGCTCGCTGCCGCTCACGACGAGTACGGCTGCAGCGACGCTCGCTGCCGCGACGACCTGCAGCAACGGCGTCGACAACACCGGCGGCCTTGGCCTGATCTGCAACGTCATCGTCGTCAACACGATCACCGCCAGCGGCGGCACCGCGGTGGTCACGGTCCAGGAGTGCCATGGCGCCGCGGGTGCTCCGTCAGCTGCCTGCACAACGACCACGGATTCCCTCACCGGACCGGTCACCGTTGTCAACCAGTGCAACAACTCGATCAATGGCGGCGGCGGCACGCTCCGCTGCAGCGTCCAGATCACGAATGACTTCGGTGGCGTCAGTCCCGGCGCGACCGGTGCGACCGTCAACCAATGCGTCGGGTCCGGCGGCGGGATCACCACCGGGTGCAACCCCTTCCCCGCTACCACCTCCGGTGCGGCCATCACCCAGTGCAACGGCTCGGCCAATGGCGGCACCCTCGTCGGGATGACCTGCACGGCGACGGGAACGATGGCCGCGGCGGCCGGTGTCACAGTCAACCAGTGCAACGGTTCCGCCAATGGCGGTCGGCCTCACCGTCGGGGTCGTGAGGCGTGCCATCCGCTCTGGCTAAGCGACCGGGTCGAACCGCCTGGTGGGGCCTCGGCCCCGACGGCCGACGGGACGATCTACGTCGGGCTCTGGGCTCGGCTTTTCGCGCCGGACGGGACAGCCTCCTACTCTACGTTCGTTCGCGTCGCCCGCACCATGTCCGCGTCGTGCTCGTCTTTCCCCTGCATCCACGCCCGCACCGGCGGGATGCTACGCTTCTCCGTCAACAGTCAGGGACGTGATATGGCCACGGTCGGGCCTCAGGAATGTCGAGTGGGGGAGACATGAGAAGATCGGTGCGAGTCGCCAGAAGATTCGGAGCCGTACTAGCAACGGCCGTCGTGGCGGCCTCGGCCGGGTTCGTGTCGGCGCCGGTGGCACTAGCCGGTACCTGCCCAGGCCCATGCCTGGGACTTTCGTTCGGTGATAACGCGACCGCCGTCCGTCCCGCAGGCGTCGACGTCACGCAGGGATCCGAGGTCCTTCAGGGGTTGCGCAGCTGGGGTTTGGCGATCCACAACGATCAGTACGACACGGTGGCGGCAACCCATGCCGTGATCAACGTCCAGACTGGTTACCCGGCGTCGAGCTTGGAGGGCCCGCTCTCGGCGTCGACTGCCGCGCTCGGCCCGGTGGTCCTGGGTCTCGATGTGAACTCGACGATTCCAGTTGCCTTCACCCCTGGGTTTGACTCAACGCGCTCGATGAGCCCGGAGGTAATCCCAGCCGGCGGAGGACGCCAGTTAGTGCGAGTCACGTTTACGCGGACCGATGCGTCGGCCTGCCAAACCAACATCCCAGGCCAGGAGGGATGCGGATTTATAGGGGTCCTTGACCTTGCTGGGTTGGCGGGGGCAGCGATCGTGGCGGTGGCGGGGCCCTCGAACCTCGACCAGAGCGAGAGCTTCGTCTCGAATCTGCAGCCCTCGGGTGCCAACTGGACTATGGGCGACCCAATCCTTGGAAAGACGTACACGGTGACGGCCACGATCAGCCTCCCCGATCTGGGTCATGCCTACGTCTACAAGCCATCGGTCATGCTGACCTTGGGTGATTCTGGTCCGACTGGGTGCCACAGCACCTCGGCGAACAGCCTGGATACTTGTGCCGGACCGACGATGAGCGTCACAGTGCCAGACGCCACTCTCGACGGCGCCACGCCCGGCGCCGGCAAGGTGACGTTTTCGGTGGATCAGTCTGTCATCTGGGACATCGGAGGTCCGCGACCGGATACGAGCGTTCTATACGCGGGACTGAACGTCGCGGCGAAGACTGATGTCGCCATCCACAGCGACAGTGCCGTCGGTATGACCCAGGCCGGATTCACGGCGCCGACCAAGGTGGTCAAGGCCGGCACCTGGGTGACCATCCGGTTCCAGACGCGGCCGGCTCTCGGGGGCAAGACCCTCAGCATCTGGGTCGCCCGGAAGATCAACGGGATGTGGACGAAGCTCTCGCCGCACACGAGCGTGAAGTCGAACGCCCAGGGCGTGGCCTACTACTCGTACCGGGCCGGATCCGCGTACTGGTCGTTCGTCGCCCGGTATGCGGGCGATGCCACGACAGGCCCGGGCTCGTCATCGGGGACGCAGGTCCGCTGGTTGTGACCGGCCGCCGAACCGGCGCCTGACCCGCGCGCAGCGCGCGACGACAGGAGAGCCGTCGGCCGATCGTCGGGCCGTCGACACGCCCTCGACCAGCGGTGTCGGGAACCACGGGCCCGATCTCGTCGAGCGATGCCGCCAGTCACGATCCCGCGCATCGTGATGCCTCCAGATCCTGAAGCCCCGGCGGCAAGCTGTGGTCACATCGGCCCATCGGTGGCGAGTACCCTGAGGCGCCGCATCATGACACGCCTTCGCTTGCCGGATGGCCCGAGCGAGCGCGGCCGCCGACCGAATCTGCAGAATGGGTGCCCGGCCGAGCGTGGTCGCCCCGAAATCTATGCCGTCGAGCATCAGGCCGAACCGGCAGGCACCGAGTTGTTCCTCGTGCCGTCACGGGGATCGCAACCCAGCCCCGATATTGGGAGCCCGAGAGCGGCATCGCCTGACGGAGCAGCATTCCCGAGTTGGTTGGCGCTCGTCGGGCCGTTTGCTACGATGGCGGCCTCCCGAGCGGGAGTAACTCAGCTGGCAGAGTGTCTGCTTCCCAAGCATTGACCACTCGGCGGTGAACTTTCCTCGTGGGATCCCCAACGAAACGGTGTGAGTTATCCGCTGTTCGCACGCTCGTGCACCGCACCTTCAGTCCCGCCTTAGCGCCGACGCGCCGTCACCAATTCGGTGGATCTTGGTCACCCAGCGCTCCGAGCCACGCCCAGCGCGCAATGGGAAACTCTAGGGGCGCATCTGCCGGCTCCGGCGGCGAGCTCGGAGAACCTGAATTGATCTCTGAACCTCGCAACCGTCGGGTTAAGCGATCCGGTCACATTCGGGGAGGGTCGGCAGCCTCACACATTCGTTGAGCAGGCGCAGCTGTTGGCGTTGCTACAACCGGGGTGTCCACGTGAAGGTCCCTCGCTCACGCTTCTGGCGTGGCGATCTGCGTGCTGGTCGGCTGACGGTCCTGCCGGTCGTCCCGGACCGTGGGCCCGCCACTCGTCCGCCGCGGTGCCAGTGGACGTAACGGCCGACGAGGGCGGACACCCACGATATATCTGGTCATCGTGGGCGGCTCGCCAACGAAGCCATTCGTGAGCAAGCGGCGGAGCTCGGGAGCTTGATCAAGCACTGACTGGCGACGATGGCCGCACCCGTACCGTACCGAGGGACGGTCAGCTTGCCGCTATGGCGGGCGACCGATCGGCCGGCCGTGTTCCGCGGACCGCTTGCCCGCTCCCACCCGAATCCGGACGACCTGCGGGCAGCCGTCATCGAAACGCTCCACCACGAGATCGGCCATCACTTCGGCATCTCGGATCAGCGGCTCGGAGAGCTGCGCCGCAGCGGTTGATGCCTGGTCGGGCCATCCCGTCCTTCGAGTCGCCGTAGGCAGTACGAGGCCGGACCTTTCGGCTATGTCGCCAAGATGCACCCCCTGCCTAGCATCTCGGCTGATGAGTCCCTCAGGCACTGCTTCCAGCGTGCACCCCGGCCGCCGCCGAGGTCCGGCGCTGCTCGCATTGGTATTCGGCGTCTTCCTCGCAATCATCGGCATCACCGCGACCGCGCAGACCGTTCTCGTCTCGTCGCATCTCTCCACCGCCGCGCTTGACTCGGTCGTGGGCGACGACACCGCCCTCGTCCGGGTGCTCGTGAATGGCACGCTCACGCCCGACGACCTCACCGCGACCGGCGTCACCCCGGCGAGGCTCGCCACCGTCGAGGCGAAGCTCGCCGCGGTGGTGGTCCAGGGCGGCATGCTTCGGGCCGAGGTGCGGACGCCGGATGGTCGGCTCCTCTTCGCGAGCGACGGACGTCCCCTGCCGGTGGTCTCGACCACGGATTTCGCGAAAGCAGCCGCGGGTTCCGCCGCGGCGAGCATCCTGCCGGCGTCCAGCTCCACCTTCGGTACCGCTCAGCTCCTTTCCGAGGCCTTGCCGATCATCTCCGGGGGTCAGGTCCGAGCCGTCTTCGTCGTCGATCGGGACGCTGCCCCGATTCTCCAGGGCATCGAGAACACACGCCAGGAGATCGTCATCGTCACGCTCTCCGCGGCGCTCATCGTCGCCTTCATCCTCTACCTCATCTTCCGCTCGGCTCAGGGACGTCTGACGCGCCAGACGCGTGCGCTCCTCGACGCGACCCGACGCGATGCGTTGACCGACATGCTCAATCACGGCGCGCTCGTGACCGAACTCGCTCGACAGGTGGAGAACGCACGGCAGTCGGGGAGCAGCGTCGAGATCGCCCTCATCGACATCGATAGCTTCCGGCTGCTCAACGACACTCACGGCCATGATGCCGGCGATCGGGCCCTCCTCGAGGTGTCGAGGCATCTCACCAGGTGCGCGCCGGAGGGTTCCACCGTCGGCCGCTATGGGCCCGACGAGTTCCTCGTGATCGCTATCCAGAGCGTGATCGCCGGCCTCGAGCCGGCCCTCGAGCGGCTCCGTGCACAGCTCGCTGATGTCGACCTGCAGTTCGACGGCACCGACCGGCTTCCGCTGACAGTCAGCGGCGGCGTCTGCACATATCCGCTTGACGCAGATTCGGTGACGTCGCTCCTCTCGGTCGGCGCGATGACGGTCGCCGACGCGAAGGCGAGCGGCGGCGACGCGATCCGAGTTGCGCACGCGCTGGGCGCGAAGCCCGCCTTCACCAAGACGTTCGACATCCTGCAGGGTCTCGTCATCGCGGTCGATACCAAGGACCGCTACACGAAGCGCCATTCGGAGGACGTCGCGCGCTACGCTGACTTCATCGCCGACCGGCTCGACATCGAGCCTGAATTGCGTCGGGCGATCCACATCTCGGGGCTGCTCCACGATGTCGGGAAGATCGGCATTCCCGACTCGATCCTGCGCAAACCCGCCAAGCTCACCGCCGAGGAATACGCAGCCTTCCAGCAGCATGTCGCGCTCGGCGACATGATCGTGCGGGATCTGCCAACGAACGACCTGGTTCGGGCTGGCGTCCGCTATCACCATGAACGATGGGACGGGCGCGGCTACCTCGAGGCCTTGGCAGGGCAGGACATTCCGCTCATCGGCCGGATCCTCGCGGTCGCCGACGCCTTTTCAGCGATGACCACGACTCGGCCATACCGCAAGGCGTTGTCGGTGCAGGAGGCCATCCGTCGGCTCGAGGATGCCGCCGGATCGCAACTCGAAGATCGCCTCGTGCGAGTCTTCGTGGACGGGCTCCAGAGTGCGGAGCAGCCGCCCCTGCCGGACGCGACCACCTGGCGCGCAAAGATCTGGACGTCCGCCGACCAGGTCGCATGATGGCTGGCAGGCCAACGTTGGCTCGGACCACCGACAGATGCCTCCTGCTGTTCGGTGTAGGCGTCGCCCTAGCCTTCGGCTCGGCGACACTCGCCCCGGAGAACGTGCGTGCGGCAACGACCGCGTGGACCGTCACGGCAAGTCCGCTCATGTTGACGGAGGGTCAGACCACGACGATCACCTTGACGGTGACGGCGATCGGAGGAACGCAGATCGGCTGCGTCGTGGTCACGATTCCGTCGGGATTCAGCGTCGTTGGTTCGAGCGGACCTGCCCCGTGGATCGCGCAGCCTGTTCAGGTCGGTCCGCCCGCCATCGCCCAGTTCAACGTCACCTCCGACCCTCAGCGCCTGACGAACGGTGCGTCCGCGAACTTCGCGATCATCGTCGTCGCCACGACGAGTCCCTTTGGCGCTTGGACTGTCGATACCTACCAGAAGTTCGACGCAACCAGCACGTCGAATGGTCTTCCGGTGACCCTGCTCTCGCCGTTCGTGATCGCTCCAACGCCCACGCCCACCCCGACGCCGACGCCGACGCCCACGCCGACGCCGACGCCGACGCCGACGCCCACGCCGACGCCGACGCCCACGCCCACCCCGACGCCGACGCCGACGCCGACGCCGACGCCCACCCCGACGCCCACCCCGACGCCCACCCCGACCCCAGCCCCGACGCCGACGCCGACCCC
>DATLUM010000135.1 GCA_035533095.1 Acidimicrobiales bacterium
TCGCCGGGCTCAAGGATTTGCTCGCGATGAAGCTGAAGGTCGTCGGCGACCGTGGCGAGATGCGCGACTACTACGACCTGAAGCTCATCGAGGAACGGGGCAGCCTGACAATCGAGGACGGCATCGCATTCTTCCTCGCGCGCTACGACGTCAGCCCCCAGGGCGACAGTCTCCAGCACATAGTTCGAGCGCTTGGATACCTCGATGACGTCGAAGCCGACGACGCTCTCCCAATCAGCAAGGCCGGACTTGCCGATTGGTGGCGCGAGCGTCAAGTTCGCCTCATACGCCACCTCGCTCGCAATCCCCTCTGATTCGCCGCGAGCCGAGCTCGCGGGCTCCTTGGACGCCGCGCTCTCACTCTCACGCGCGGGCGACTGGCGTAGCCGATTGCGCACCCGACCTCCTATCCACGAGAATCGGGTGCGAACGCCCGTTCGCGTTCCATCCGAAGCGCGCCCTATCGTCGGCATCCCAATTCAGCGCGACAGGAGCTCGAGGATGACCGTGACGGAAGACGACAAGGCCGCAAAGGCCCGCGTGGCGGCGCTGCAGGGTGCGCTGACGCAGATCGAGCGGGAGTTCGGCAAGGGCTCGGTCATGCGCATGGGGGACCCCGGCGCGCAGGTACGCTGCTCCGCGATCCCGACGGGGGCGCTGTCGCTCGACCTCGCGCTGGGGATCGGCGGCGTCCCGCGCGGACGGATCGTCGAGGTCTTCGGCCCGGAGTCCTCGGGCAAGACGACGCTGATCTACCACGTGCTCGCCGAGGCCCAGAAGCTCGGCGGGACCTGCGCCTTCATCGACGCCGAGCACGCGATGGACCCGCTCTACGCCAAGCAGATCGGCGTCAACATCGACGAGCTGCTGGTCTCCCAGCCGGACTTCGGCGAGCAGGCGCTCGAGATCGCCGACATGCTGGTGCGGTCGGGCGCGGTCGACGTGGTCGCGATCGACTCGGTCGCCGCGCTGACGCCGCGCGCCGAGCTCGAGGGGCAGATGGGCGACACGACCGTCGGTCTGCAGGCGCGCATGATGTCGCAGGCGATGCGCAAGCTCGCGGGCAACCTCAACCGCACGCAGACGCTCTGCATCCTCACGAACCAGATCCGCGAGAAGATCGGCGTCATGTTCGGTTCGCCGGAGACGCAGCCCGGCGGGCGCGCGCTGAAGTTCTACGCGTCCCAGCGCCTGGACATCCGCCGCATCGAGACGCTCAAGGACGGCAACGAGGCGGTCGGCAACCGCGTCCGCGTCAAGGTCGTCAAGAACAAGGTCGCGGCGCCGTTCAAGCAGGCTGAGTTCGACATCGAGTTCGGCAAGGGCATCTCAACCGCCGGCTGCCTGATCGACCTTGGGATCGAGCACAACGTCGTGACCAAGTCGGGCTCGTTCTTCTCCTACGGCGACGAGCGCCTCGGGCAGGGGCGCAGCAACGCCAAGCTCTACCTCGAGCAGCACCCCGAGGTGGCGAAGGAGATCGAACAGCGGATCTACGCCGCAATCGGCATCGATAGCTCGCTCGCCGTGCCGGCTGAGGACCTCGCCGACGACGGCGAGGCGATCGACTTCGAGCGCGAGGCCGCGGCGATCAAGATCGTGGACGAGCGAGCCGCCTAGATGGCTGGTGTCGAACGGGGTGTTGTGAGCGCCGGTCGGGCCGGGATGGCGGCGCGGGCTGAGGGTGCGGGCTGAGGGTTTGTGTGTGCCGGGTTGCTGGCACCTTCGGGTAGCGGGCATTGCGAGGGTTTCGGGGCGGCTCGGGGGTGCTGGGATCGGCCTTGCGGGGTCTTCGGGCGCCCGGTCCGGGGCGCTCAGCTGGCGCTGAGCGCCCAGCTGCCGGGTTGTCGGTCGAGTCCGAGGACGGCGAGGCGGGCGAGGTTCACGGCGGCAGCAAGGAGCTGAAAGTCGGCGGCGACCTTCGTGGCGCCGCGGACGCGGGCGCGTCTGCCGCCGTGCTTGCGGCGCATCAGGTGGCTGATCTTGCGCTCGACCTTCGGGCGGGTCTGGGTGTAGTCGGTCTTCCAGTCCGGATCGGTTTGTCGGGCTCGGGCACTGGCGAGTTGCCGCTCGTGCTGGCCCAGGTGGATCGTGCGCCCCTTCCGACTGGCAGTGCACTTGACGGCGAGCGGACAGCCGGTGCACAGCCTGGCGAACCTGGCGATCTGCCCGCTCTTCAACGGCCGCAAGACGACGGTGTGGCCGGCCGGGCAGGTGACCGTCCCGGCGTCCAGGTCGATCCCGAACTCGCTCTTGGGGAACCGGCCGCCCGGAGCGCGCGGAGGCTGAGTCTTGCACCTGGCGATCACCCCGGTCTGCTCGAAGCTGTCAAGCAGCGCACCCGTCCCGTATGCGCTATCACCATAAACCGTGAGCGGCTCCTGATCGGCCAGTTCCTCAGCGGTCTCGGCGAGGGGGAGGTCCCCAGCGAGCAGAGCATCGGCCGCGCCAGCGTCAGCGGTGTTCCCCGCGGTCACGCCGGTCGCGACGATCACCTCCGAGTCCGGGTCGATCGCGACATGCCCCTTATAGCCGTCAAAGCCGCGCGCCGCGGTCTTGTGCCCATGCCGGGCGTCCGGGTCAACAGTCGAGATCACACGATCCTTCGCGACCTTCCTGGCGATCCGAAACCGGCCGTCCTCACCGCTCTCGAGATCCTGGCCGACAACGGTCGCCAAAAGCTCGCCCGCCTTCTGAAGCGCCGGCTCAAGCGCCCGGCCATCCAGCACCGCGAGCACCGCCCGAGCATCACGCGCCAACGCGTCGATCAGATCTTCACGCGCCACCCGGTCTTCCCAGTCACACACCGGCTTCCCCGCAGACCGGTAGTCGTCGTCGCGCGCGAGAACCGCCCGCAGCTCGCGCTCCTCCCCCGATACGCACGCGGCCAGCACGCCGCGGATCGCTGAGCGGATCAACGTCACCGTGTCCATCGTCGCGACGGCATCGAACAACGCTGTGGAATCCAGCACCCGGCGACGACCCACAAGCCCCGCCTCCCGGGCCGCCGCGAGCGTCACCTCGAACACCCGGTCCGGCCGCTCCGACGCAGCAAGCCGGGCGCGCATGTCAACCAGCACCGTGTGCACGAACCCCGGATAGTCGAAATCAAGACCGCCCGCGGCGTACTTCCAGCGCAAGTCATACGCGAACCGGTCAACCGCTTCGCGGTCCGAGCAGCCCTCCAACCGCTGCAACACCATCACCACCGCCACGATCATCGGCGGCACCGACCGCCTGCCCACATCCGTGAACAGATCAGCGAACATCTCGTCCGGGAACAACGCGAAACACTGCCGGTGCAACAGGCCATAGATCGAATCCGCCGGCACCCGCGACTCGCAGAAGCTCGTCGTCGTCGCAAACAGATCCGACTGGCGAGGAGATAGTCCAAGGCTCATACCCTCAAGTATTACTTGAGAGTCAGACGGAACCACCCGAAAAACACCAACCTCCTAGCGGTTCGGCGCCGCTCGATAGGTCCCGTATTGCACCCTCTCGACGACGCCGTTCGACTCCTTCGAAGCTGTCGTGAGGAAGCTGCAGCCCGTGCTGTAGGAGACCCGCAGTCCGAGGCGCTCCTCGACCCGCGCATGGACCTCTCGGACCCGCATGGGCCGTGCAGCACCCGTTAGTACGCCTAGGACTGCCGCCTGGATCGCTCCCCACCGCAACCCCGGAGGGGCCGGCCGCCCCGCAGCCGGCGGCGGGTACGCGGCCGCACCCTCAACGGCGTTGACGGATCGATCCAACTCGCTGCGGTCCAGCAGTCCCAGCAGAGCCTTAATTTAAGAGGCGCCGAGGGGTTTGAGTAGTGTCCACTCAGGCGCATTGGAGTGCGTGCCAGGACCCCGGCTCCCTTGATGGATGCCGGGGTTGCGCATTCCCCCTGGACGGACCGGCTTCGCGCCGACGGGCCGCCCCTTGTCCCCTTGGCTCCCGTACTCGCATGGAGACGAACGCGACCAGCGCATCCGACCGTGCGCTGCCGGCTCGCCGCGGGCCGGGCCGGCGGTCCGGCCCTTGGCGCGGTGGGCGGTTGGGTCTTGAAGTTCGGTGTGGGCGTCCTATATGAGGACGCGTGGCAACCTGGGGACGAAGGAGCCGAACAGACAAGCGACAGTTGTAATCCGGTCGAAAGAGCGAGATCCGTACAAGAGCCAGGACGGCTGTCCTG
>DATLUM010000136.1 GCA_035533095.1 Acidimicrobiales bacterium
ACGGTGTGGAGCATCAAGGCGAAGGCCTTAGTAAACACGATCTGGGGTGCTGTTCAAGAGACCGCCTCCTACAGCGCCCTTTACCCCTTCGCGGTGTTCGGAACCAGCGGACTGGACTTCAACGGGCAAAACCCCAATACCGTCGGTGCCTATAGCGACACAAGCACCTCGTCGAGCACGAACCCAGACTCGTCTTCAGCCGACTGCACGGGAGGTGTCGGAACCTCTTGCGTGCAAGTCGGAAGCAATGGTCCCATCAAGTGCGCTGGCGGTCTTGGCGGCAACGTCAGCGAGGTGTACTACACGGGCGGTGGAGGAGCGAGCCAGTGTGCGAATCCTGTCCCCAACGGTTCGAAGTACACCGGGGTGAGTCCTCCGACAGCACCTACGTCGGGATCCCCGTTGACTTGTCCCGGGCTTGCCACCACGGATTCGTTCGGGGACGCCATCAACGAACTGGGCTCCGGCTACGCGGGAGCGCCGTCTTCAATCGGTGCGGTAGGCACGACCAGCACCTATTACTGCCAGAACACCGCGATCGCCATCAGCGGAAACCTGTCGGTTCAGGGAACGGTCCTGCTGTACATCATTCTCGATCCGAGCACCGACAACACCTTCATCAACAATGGACTCCAGACCCTCTACATCGCGGGCGGCTCGGAGGTGAACACCACATTTGACGGCACCACGGGGCCACCTCCGAGCGGAACCACCCTCCCGGTTGCTCAGGCGCTGCAGATCCTGAGCAACAGCACCGGAACGGTTGGAAACGCCAATGGAGGCGGCACCAGTGGGCCCTACACGTTCGGAGGAGTTCTGTACGCGCCGACTGCCAACCTTGTCGGCGACGGCTGCAAGAGCGCTTACTACGGATCGCTCACCATCAACACGCTCACCTGCAATGGCGGACCCCACCTGCAGGTGTACTACGACACTGCATTGAAGGACGTGCTCGGTCCGCCCGCCATCTCCGGCTATTCCCAGATCAATCCGAGCTCGGTGTCCATTCCCTGACAGTGCCGAGCAAGCCGCATCCCTCCCAGGCAGCGAGGGCGGATCCCCTTGCCAAGTAGGATTTTCGTGTGCTGCGCTTCCTGACCGCCGGCGAATCCCACGGCCAAGGCCTCGTGGTCATACTCGAGGGCCTACCCGCCGGCCTCGAGGTGGCGGAGGAGCAGATCCAGTCCGAGTTGGCGCGCCGGCGGCTCGGGTACGGGCGCGGCCCCAGAATGCGCTTCGAGCAGGACCAGCTGACCCTGATCGGCGGTATCCGCCACGGCCGGACCCTCGGCTCGCCGGTCGCGATAGAGATCGCCAACACCGAATGGCCGAAGTGGCAGGAGGAGATGTCGGCGGCGCCCGGCAGGACCCAGAAGCCGCTCACCCAGCCGAGGCCCGGACACGCCGACCTGCCCGGCATGCAGAAGTACGGCTTCGACGACGCCCGGGACGTCCTGGAGCGTGCCTCTGCCAGGGAGACGGCCGCCCGGGTCGCGGCTGGAGCCATCGCCAAGCTCTTTCTCGACGAGCTCGGCGTCAGGATCGTCAGCCACATCGTGCAGTTGGGCCCGGTCGTATCGAAGTCGACCAAGCGCCCGCTCCCCGAAGATCTGCCCTCGGTCGACGAGTCCCAGGTCCGCTGCTTCGACCCCGAGGCCGAGCAGGCGATGATCTCCGAGATCAAGGCGGCGGCGAAGGTCGGCGACTCGCTCGGCGGTGTCGCAGAGGTGATCGCGTACGGGGCGCCGGTCGGTCTGGGCAGCCATGTCCACTGGGATCGCAAGATCGACGGCCTGCTCGCCCAGGCGCTTCTGAGCATTCAGGCGGTCAAGGGCGTCGAGATCGGCGACGCGACCGAGATAGCCGGCCGGCGCGGGTCGGAGGCCCACGACGCCATCGGCTGGGACACCGGCGAGCGCGATTACCGGCGCGACACCAACCGCAGCGGCGGCATCGAGGGCGGCATGACCAACGGTGAGCCCGTGGTCGCCCGCGTAGCCATGAAGCCGCTTGCGACGTTGAACCGACCGGTGCTCAAGACCGTGGATGTCGAGTCCAAGGAAGAGACCGTGTCCTTCAAGGAACGGACCGACGTGACTGCTGTTCCCGCGATGGGCGTGGTCGCGGAGACCATGATGGCGCTGGTGCTCGCCGGCGAGGCCATGCGCAAGTTCGGCGGCGACTCGATGTCGGAGGTGCTCCGCAACCACGGGTCGTACCTCGACCAAGTCCACCAGTGACCCGCGCCGACGACCGGGTCTTCCTCATCGGGATGATGGGTGTGGGCAAATCGACTGCCGGGCGGTTGCTGGCGGAGACCCTCGGCTGGCCGTACGTGGACACCGACGACGAAGTCCCGCGCCGCGCAGGAAGACCGTTCGAGGAGATCTGGGAGCAAGACGGTGAGCGGGAGTTCCGCCGGCTCGAAACCGAAGCGGTGGCAGAGGTCTCCGCGCGGCCCGGCCCTGCCGTCGTGGCCCTCGGCGGGGGAGCGGTCCTCGACGAGTCCAACCGCCAGACGATCCAGAGGGCCGGCCTCGTCGTGTGGTTGCGCGCCGATCCCGGCACGCTCTTCGGGCGGCTTGGAAAACAGGCGGTCGGCTCCCGCCCTCTCCTCCGTCAGGGACCCGAGGACGCACTGCGGCGCATAAGCCAGGCGCGCGCACCGATCTACGAGAGCATCGCGGACCTGGTGTTCGATGTCGACCGGATGAACCCGCGCGATGTCGCGGACGCCATCGCGGATGCTCTCGAAGGCGAAGCATGCGTGAACTGACGGTCGACCTGGGCGACCGCTCATACCCGGTGCTCGTCGGCGCCGGGGCGCGCCACCGGTTGATCGAGCTGATGCCCCAAGGCGCGCGCCGGGCAGCCGTCGTCACCCAGCAGACGATCCCGTGGCAGGTGGACTCCGGCGTCGAGCAGTGCGTCTTTTTCCTCGATGAGGGGGAAGAGGCCAAGAACCTCGAGTCGGTCGAGCAGCTCTGCCGCGAGTTCTCGCGCTGGGGTCTCACCCGCTCGGATGCGATCGTCGCGGTAGGCGGCGGTGTCGTCACCGACGTCGCCGGCTTCGTGGCCGCGGTCTACCACCGCGGTATCGCGGTCATCCACGTCCCGACCACGCTGCTCGGCCAGGTCGACGCAGCCATCGGGGGCAAGACCGGTGTGAACCTTCCCGAGGGCAAGAACCTCGTCGGCGCCTTCTGGCAGCCCGAAGCGGTGCTCTGCGACACGGAGACTCTCGAGACGCTTCCTCCCCGCGAGTACCGCTCCGGGTTGGGCGAGATGGCCAAGTACGCGTTCCTGGGCGTCGAAGGGTTGCGCGACATGCCACTCGACGAAGCGGTCGCAGCTTGCGTCGCGTGCAAGGCCGAGGTCGTCGCCGGCGACGAGCGCGAATCCGGCCGGCGAGCGCTGCTCAATTACGGACACACGCTCGCGCACGCGATCGAGACCGCCGGCGGCTACGACCTCCGCCACGGTGAGGCTGTCGCCATCGGCCTCCTCTACGCCGCAATCCTCGCGAGGCACCTGGGCAGGATCGGTGACGACCGGGTGCACGAGCACGAGAAGCTCGTCGCTTCCTACGACCTGCCGTCGCGGCTGCCACCCGGCGCCGATCCGGACCAGCTGATCGCGGTCATGGCGCGCGACAAGAAGGCGACGAGCGGCGGCCTCACGTTCGTGCTCGACGGCGCAGCGGGTCTCGAGGTCGTGCGAGGAGTGGGGGAGGGCGCAGTCAGGGCGAGCCTCGAGGAGATCCGATCGTGACCGCGGCCGGGACCAGACCAGTCGTCCTGCTCCTGTCAGGCCCGAACCTGAACCTCCTCGGAGAACGCGAGCCCGACATCTACGGCACTGAGACCCTCGACGATCACGTCAAGGCAGCGGCACAACAAGCCGCCGCCCACGACCTCGACGTCGAGCACCACCAGTCCAATCACGAGGGGGAGCTGGTGGACGTGATCCACGCCGCCAGGGGCAGAGCCGCGGCGATCGTCATCAACGCTGGGGCGTTCACGCACTACGCGTGGTCGTTGCACGACGCGCTCGCGGCGTTCGACGGCCCTGTCATCGAGCTGCACCTGTCGAACCCTGTGAGCCGGGAAGCATGGCGAAGCACCTCCGTCATCGCCCCGGTCGCCACGGGGTCGATCGCCGGCTTCGGAAGTGCCGGCTACCGCCTCGCCATCGAAGCAGTGGCCGGCCTGCTCGGCCGCTAGGACCCTCGCCACGCCGCCGGTACTGTTGCCAGCGTGCTTCCCCCGATGGACCAGGCCGCCCGGCTGCCCCGCCTCCGCGACGCCCTCAAGCGTCCCGACGGCGGCGCTGCACCAATCGACGCTCTCCTCGTCACCAGCCTCACGAACATCAGGTACCTGACCGGCTTCACGGGCTCGGCTGGCATGCTGTTCGTTTTCCCGGGCCGGACCGTGCTGCTCACGGACGGCCGTTACCGGACCCAGGCGGGCGAGCAGCTGGCCGCCGCCGGAGTCGAAGCCGAAATAGCGGTCGCAGCTGCGGCGGCGCAGCACGACACGGCCAGGGAGATCGTCGAGGACCTCCCGGTCCTCGGCCTCGAAGCGGCCCATGTCAGCTGGGCGCGCCAGCGGGCGTTCGCCGAGACCTGGTTCCCCCGCACCGAGTTGGTACCGACCGTCGGGATGGTCGAGAGGCTCAGGAGGGTGAAAGACGCCGGCGAGATCGCGCGCATAGCCGAGGCCTGCCGGATCGCCGACGCCGCGTTGGGCAATTTGAGGGACCGCCTCACGAAGGAGCCCGCGGAAGCCGAGTTCGGGCGGGAGCTGGACTTCGAGATGCGGCGCCTCGGCGCGACGGGCCCGTCTTTCGAGACCATTGTCGCCTCGGGAGCCAATGCCGCCAAGCCTCACCACCGGCCAGACGACACGAGGGTCACCGCCAACGCGCCGGTGGTCATCGACTTCGGCGCCCTCGTCGACGGGTACTGCTCGGACATGACCAGGACTGTATGGACCGGGCGCCTCGACGACCCGACGCTGAGGCGGGCGGTGGAGGTCGTCCTCGCAAGCCAGGCCGCCGGCGTCGCGGCGGTGCGGGCGGGCGTCGCTGCCTCTGACGTCGACAAGGCCTGCCGTGAGGTCATCGCCGATGCAGGCTGGGCAGACGCGTTCGTTCACGGGACCGGCCACGGCGTCGGCCTGGACATCCACGAGGCCCCATCGGTCGCTGCCAGCTCGACCGATACACTTGAGCCCGGCCACGTCGTCACCGTCGAGCCGGGCGTGTACCTGCCGGGGCTCGGAGGGGTCCGGATCGAGGACACCGTCGTCGTGACAGAAGATGGCTGCCGACCCCTCACCAACACACCCAAGGACACGCCCTGATGCCTGCCGTATCCACCAACGACCTGAAGAACGGTATGTCGCTCGACCTGCCCGAAGGCCTGTTCTCGGTCGTCGAGTTCCAGCACGTGAAGCCCGGCAAGGGCGGCGCGTTCGTGCGCACCAAGCTGAAGAACGTCAGGACCGGCGCGGTCATCGAGCGCACCTACCGTGCTGACGAGAAGCTCGAGCAGGCGCACATCGACAAGCGGGAGATGCAGTACCTGTACATGGAGGGTGAGTCGTTTGTGTTCATGGACACCTCCGACTACGAGCAGATGCACGCCTCCAAGGAGAGCCTGGGTTCGTCGGCCAACTACCTCAAGGAAGGGGACTCGGCGATCCTGCAGATGTACTCCGGTGAGATCGTCGGCGTCGACCTTCCCGCAGCGGTCGAGCTGACCGTGACCGAGACCGAACCGGGCCTGCAGGGGGACCGGGTCTCGGGGGCGCGCAAGCCGGCCACCCTGGAGACCGGCATCCAGGTGCAGGTGCCGCTGTTCGTCAACACCGGCGACCGGGTCAAGGTCGACACCCGCTCCGGCGAGTACCTGACCCGCGCCGGCAGCTGAATCGCCGGCAAGCCCCCGTCCGTTGTTCCCACCGACGCGAAGAGAGGCGCGCGAACGCGCGCTTTCCCTCCTGTACGAGGCGGAGTCGAAGCGCGTCGAGCCGGCCGCTGTTCTCGGTGATCTTCCGGTCGACCCGGACCCCTACGTCGCGGATGTGGTCGCCGGCGTCGGCCGCGATCTCGACCGGATAGACCGGCTGATCTCGTCGCACGCCATCGGCTGGGAGCTCGAACGGATGCCGGTCGTCGACAGAGCGCTTCTGCGGATGGCGACATACGAGCTGATCGGCCGGCCCGACGTCCCGACGGCGGTCGTGATATCCGAGGCGGTGGACCTCGCCGCCCAGTACTCCACCGACGACTCCGGCCGTTTCGTCAACGGCGTGCTCGCCGCGATCGCCTCGGAGGTGCGCGAGGAGGCCTGAACCCGGGCTACTATGTGGTCTCGACCCGTGAAGCCGGTCCAGTGAGGCCGGGACGGACGAGGAGGAAATCATTTGGCCGAACGCGAGCGTGCCCTGGCGCCCCCATACGGGGGCGTTTTTGTTGCCCGGACCACGGTCATGAACGCCGAAGAGGTGCGCCGGGCGACGTGGCGGATGGCGCACGAGATCATCGAGCGCGACCACGAGGTCGGCGAGCTGCTCCTCGTCGGGCTGCAGACCGGGGGAGTGTGGCTGGCCTCGAACCTCGCCCGGGTGATCGGAGAGGTCACCGGCCACGACGTGGCGATGGGAACCCTCGACGTCGCGTTCTACCGCGACGACATCGGGCTGCGGCCGGTCCTCCCCGAGGCGACGACCGAGATCCCCGTCGAGCTCACCGGCCGGACGGTGGTGCTCATCGACGACGTGCTCTACACCGGCCGGACCATCAGGGCCGCGCTCAACGCCCTGTCGGACTACGGCAGAGCCCGCGCCGTTCAGCTGGCGGTCATGGTCGACCGGGGGCACAGGGAACTGCCCATCCGGCCTGACTATGTCGGCAAGAACCTGCCCACCCGCCGCGACGAGATGGTGGATGCCACCGAATCGGGTGTCGTCATCGGCGATGTGAGGACACGTTGAACCCGCAGGGCTCACCCAGGAGAGCGCCGGCGGCCCGCCACCTCCTGTCGGTGTCCGACCTCGGCACCGACGGCATCGAGGAAGTGCTCCGCCTCACCGACAGCTTCGTGGAGGTCAGCTCCCGGGCCATACCCCGGGTCCCCGCACTGCGCGGCAAGACCGTGGTGTCGCTGTTCTTCGAGGACTCCACGAGGACACGCCTCAGCTTCGAAACCGCTGCCAAACGACTGTCCGCCGACGTCATGACCTTCTCCGTGTCGAGCTCGTCGGTCAACAAGGGGGAGTCGTTGAGGGACACGGTCGAGACGATCCAGGCGATGGGCGTGGACGCGGTGATCGTGCGCCACCAGGGCGCCGGCGTCCCGTGGCAGGTGGCCCGCTGGGTCGACGGCACGTCGGTGATCAATGCCGGCGACGGCTGGCACGAGCACCCGACCCAGGCGCTTCTCGACTGCTACACCATCCGCAAGGAGCGCAACGAGCGCGGTGCCCCCTCGCCGGGGGAGGGCAGACCGGCTCTGGACGGCCTGCGCATCGCCATCGTGGGCGACATCCGCCACAGCAGGGTCGCCCGCTCGGACGTGCTCGCTTTCAGCGCCCTCGGAGCCCACGTCACCCTTGTGGCACCGCCCACCCTGCTCCCACCCTCTCTCGCCGGATGGCCGGTGGAGATCTCCCACGACCTCGACTCCGTGCTGCCGAAGCTCGATGTCGTCTACGTCCTTCGCATCCAGAAAGAACGCATGACCGAAGCGCTGCTCCCATCCCTGCGCGAGTACACGGCCTACTACGGCCTGACCCGCCGGCGGGCCTCGCTGCTCCCCGAGGGGAGCCTCGTCATGCACCCCGGACCGGTGAACCGCGGTGTCGAGATCGCCGCTGAGGTGGCCGACGATCCGTCGTCGGTCATCACCCGGCAGGTGGCCAACGGGGTCGCGGTGCGCATGGCGGTCCTGTACCTTCTGCTCGGATCGGGGGTGGAGCTTGCCGCCGCGTAACCCTTCCGCGGTCGTCATCAGGGGAGGGACGGTCGTGGACTCGACCGGATCCCGCCCCGCCGACGTGCTGATCCAGGACGGCAAGATCGCCACCGTCGGCTCCAAGGTGAGCTCGGTGCCTGCGGGCACGGTCGTCCTCGACGCCGCCGGCTGCATCGTCGCCCCCGGGCTGGTGGACCTCCACGCCCACTTGCGTGAACCGGGACGCGAGGAAGCCGAGACCGTCGAGACCGGTGCTCGAGCGGCTGCCCTCGGCGGGTATACGGCGGTCGTCGCGATGCCCAACACGGAACCGGCGATCGACTCGGCCGCGGTGGTACGCCAGGTCCTCGACCTCGGCCGGTCCGCCTGCTGCGACGTCCGGGTCGCCGGCGCCATCACGGTCGGCCGGCAGGGGACACGCCTTTCGCCGATGGCGGAGATGGCCGAACTGGGCGTGTCCATCTTCACCGACGACGGCGCCGGCGTGCAGGACGCCCGGTTGATGCGCCGGGCAATGGAGTACGCGTCGGCTCTGGGTGTCACCCTGGCACAACACTGCGAGGACGCCTCCCTGGCCGGCGGCGGCCATATGCACGAGGGTGAGTGGTCGAGCCGCCTGGGCATTCCCGGGCAGCCCGCGGAGGCGGAGGAGCTGATGGTCATGCGCGACCTCGCCCTGGCGCGCCTGACCGGCGCGAAGGTCCACTTCCTGCACCTCTCCACGGCCGGCTCGCTCGCGATGGTGCGCGGTGCGAAGGGATCCGGCCTCGTCGTCACGGCGGAGGTCGCCCCGCACCATTTCACGCTGACCGACGAGGCCGTCCGCACCTACGATCCGTTGTTCAAGGTGAACCCGCCGCTCAGGACGGCCGGGGACGTCGCTGCGGTCAAGGCGGCTCTCGCGGACGGCACAGCGGACGCGATCGCGACCGACCACGCGCCGCACACGCAGGAAACCAAAGAAGCCCCATTCGACCAGGCCCCTCCGGGGATGCTGGGGTTGGAGACCGCGCTCGGGTTGTCGTTGACGGAGCTGGAGATCCCCGTCGAGGGGGTGCTCGCGCTGATGAGCTGGCAGCCGGCGGCTATCGCCGGCTTGTCCGGCGAGCACGGGGGACCGGTCGTCGTGGGCGGCCCTGCGAACCTGTGCGTGATCGATCCCACCGAGAAATGGGTCGTCGACCCGGCCGCGCTGGCGAGCCGGAGCCGCAACACCCCGTACGCGGGGCGGGCGCTGGTCGGGAAGGTGCGGCACACGGTGCTCCGCGGCGAACCCGTCGTCATCGGTGGCGAGGCACAAAGGTGATGGGGCCTGTGGAGGGGCTGCTGGTCCTCGCCGACGGGACGGTGTTCGAGGGCGAGGCGATCGGCTGGTGGCCTGAGCAGCCGGTGCCGGCGACGGGCGAGGTGGTGTTCAACACGACGCTCACCGGCTACCAGGAGGTGCTCACCGACCCCAGCTACGCCGGGCAGATCGTCTGCTTCACCTATCCGCACATCGGGAACTACGGCGTGACCCGCCAGGACAACGAGAGCCGCCGCGCGTTCTGCAGGGGCCTCATCGTCAGGGAGGTGGCGCCGAGGCCGAGCAGCTGGCGCTCCGAGCAGACCCTCGGCGAGTTCCTCCAGGCCGAGCGCCTGCCGGGGATGGCCGGGCTCGACACCCGGCGCCTCACCCGCCATATACGGGAGGCCGGCGCCATGCCCGCGGCCTTCGGTCCTGTGGCGGGGCCCGGCGCGCTGGCGGAGACCGACCTGAAGGAAGCTGCGCTCCGGGCGCCCGGGACCGACGGCGTCGACCTGGCCTCGGAGGTGACCACCCCTGAGCCCTACACCGTCGGGGACGGACCTCTGAGGGTCGTCGCGTACGACTTCGGGATCAAGACGGCCATCCTCGACCATCTGGGGAGGCTGGCGACCGTCGACGTCGTGCCCGCTTCGACTCCGGCGGCCGAGGTACTGGCGCGCAAGCCGGATGGGGTGTTCCTGTCCAACGGCCCCGGCGACCCGGCGGCCGTCGGATACGCCGTCGAGTCCATCCGGGGGTTGCTCGGCGAAGTGCCCGTCTTCGGCATCTGCCTGGGTCACCAGCTGATGGCTACGGCACTGGGAGCGCGGACCTACAAGCTTCCGTTCGGCCACCACGGGGGTAACCACCCCGTGCGGCGGATCTCGACCGGGTCGGTGGAGATCACCAGCCAGAACCACAACTACGCGGTCGTGGACGGTTCCGTCCAGGGGGCCGACGTGTCCCATGTGAACCTCAACGACGGGGTCGTCGAAGGCCTCGCCTGCCGTGACATACCTGCGTTCAGCGTGCAGTACCACCCCGAAGCCGGGCCGGGTCCCCACGATGCGAGCTACCTGTTCGACGAGTTCCAGTCGCTGATGGAGAAGTCGCGCTGATGCCGCGCCGCGACGACATCCACAGCATCCTCGTCATCGGCAGCGGCCCGATCGTCATCGGCCAGGCGTGCGAGTTCGACTACTCCGGCACCCAGGCATGCCGCGCCCTTTCGGCCGAGGGATACCGGGTGATCCTCGCCAACTCGAACCCGGCGACGATCATGACCGACCCCGAATTCGCGCACCGCACCTACATCGAACCGCTCACGCCGGACGTGCTCGAAGCGATCGTCGAGCGCGAACGCCCCGATGTCGTCCTGCCGACACTGGGCGGCCAGACGGCGCTCAACCTGGCGATGGCGCTTCACGAGCGCGGAACGTTCGAGCGCTTCGGTGTCGAGATGATCGGCGCCAAGGCCGAGGCGATCGCCACCGCCGAGGACCGCGAGCGTTTCAAGGAGGCCATGACCGAGATCGGCCTGACCGTGCCCGAATCGGGTTTCGCGTACACCCTCCCGGAGGCGCTGGACATCGGTGACGGCATCGGGTACCCGCTCATCGTCCGGCCGTCGTACATCCTCGGCGGGGCGGGCACCGGTATCGCCTTCGATCACGACGATCTCGAACGGATAGCGGCGGTAGGGCTCGCGGCGAGCCCGATTTCCGAGATCCTCGTCGAGCGATCCATCGCCGGGTGGAAGGAATACGAGCTCGAGGTCATGCGCGACTGCGCGGACAACTGCGTGATCATCTGCTCGATCGAGAACTTCGATCCGATGGGCGTTCACACCGGCGACTCGATCACGGTCGCGCCGGCGCAGACCCTGTCGGATCGCGAGTACCAGGTAATGCGCGACGCCGCGTTCGCGTGCATCCGCCGCATCGGCGTCGAGACGGGCGGATCCAACATCCAGTTCGCCGTGAACCCGGCGACCGGCGAGCAGGTCGTCATCGAGATGAACCCGAGGGTGAGCCGCTCGAGCGCGCTCGCTTCCAAGGCCACCGGCTTCCCCATCGCGAAGATCGCCGCGCGGCTCGCGGTCGGCTACACGCTCGACGAGATCGTCAATGACATCACCGGAGAGACACCGGCCTGCTTCGAGCCCACGATCGATTACGTCGTCACGAAGGTCCCGAGATGGGCGTTCGAGAAGTTTCCCGGGATCTCCGATGTGCTCGGCACGCGCATGCAGTCGGTGGGTGAAGCCATGGCGATCGGCCGGACGTTCACCGAGTCGTTGCAGAAGGGGTTGCGATCGCTGGAGCGGGGTCGTTTCGGGCTCAACTGCGACCCGGCGGAAGCGGTCTGCGACGCATGGGACGACGACGAGTTGGTCCGCCGCGCGGCCATCGCCACGCCGGATCGCCCGTTCCATCTGGAGGCCGCGCTGCGCCGGGGGATCAGCGTCGAGAGGGTGCACGAGGCGACCGGCGTCGACCCCTGGTTCCTCGACCAGATCCAGCTGGTGGTGGACGAACGCCGGCGGCTCTCGGAGCTCGGCGGTCCGGGCGTCCTGACCCGGCTGGACTGGCGGCGCGCGAAGCGTCTCGGCTTTTCCGACTCCCAGCTGGCCTGGCTGTGGTCGGTGACCGAGCAGCAGGTGCGCGACGCCCGCCTGGCGCGGGGCGTGCGGGCGACCATGAAGACGGTCGACACGTGCGCCGCCGAATTCGAGGCTCACACGCCGTACCACTATTCGACTTACGAGGACGACGACGAGGTGCGTCCCGGCGAGCGTCCCAAGGTGATCATCCTCGGCTCGGGCCCCAACCGCATCGGGCAGGGAGTCGAGTTCGACTACTGCTGCGTTCAAGCGAGCTTCGCGCTGCACGACGCGGGCTTCGAGACCGTGATGGTCAACTGCAACCCGGAGACCGTCTCTACGGACTACGACACCAGCGACCGCCTCTACTTCGAGCCGGTCACCTGGGAGGACGTGAGCAACATCATCGACGCCGAGTCGGCCTCGGGCCCCGTCGCCGGCGTGATAGTCGCGCTCGGCGGGCAGACGCCGTTGAAGCTCGCCGGCCAACTCCCGCCCAGCCTGATCCTGGGAACCTCACCCGAGGCGATAGACCTCGCCGAGGACCGGGAGCGCTGGAACGCCCTTTGCGCCCGCCTCGAGATTCCCCAGCCAGCCGGCGGCACGGCGTCGACCATCGACGAGGCACTCGCCATCGTCGGGCGCGTCGGTTACCCGGCAC
Organism: Acidimicrobiales bacterium; assembly: GCA_035533095.1. Lineage (NCBI taxonomy): Bacteria > Bacillati > Actinomycetota > Acidimicrobiia > Acidimicrobiales > Acidimicrobiales bacterium. The sequence goes on from DATLUM010000136.1 coordinate 12,533, forward strand.
TGGTCCGTCCGAGCTATGTCCTGGGCGGCCGGGCGATGGAGATCGTCTACGACGAGCAGGATCTCCGCCGCGCCATGGACGAGCTCGCCGGGTTCGGTTCCCTGGGCCGCGAAGGGGGCCTCTCGGCGGAACGCCCCGTGCTGGTCGACCGGTTCCTGGAGGACGCGATCGAGGTCGACGTCGACGCGGTGCGCGACGCGACCGGGGAGATCGTCATCGGGGCCGTGATGGAGCACGTCGAGGAGGCCGGCGTGCACTCGGGCGACAGCGCGTGCGTCATCCCTCCTCCGACTCTCGAGCCCGGCACCGTAAAGGTCATCGAGAGCTATACGTGCGACATTGCGGAAGCGCTCGGGGTGATCGGCCCCATAAACGTGCAGTTCGCGGTGAAGCGCCCCGGCGGAACCAACGGAGGCGGGACGCAGGTGTTCGTGATCGAGGCGAACCCCCGTGCCAGCCGGACCGTGCCGTTCGTGTCGAAGGCGACGGGTGTGCCGCTCGCGAAGGTGGCCGCCCGGGTGATGGCAGGGGCGACCCTCGAGGAGCTGCGGACCGAAGGCCTCCTCCGCCCACCGGTCACGGGCGGTCACGTGAGTGTGAAAGAGGCCGTTCTCCCGTTCACCCGTTTCCCTGAAGCCGACACCCTCCTGGGCCCCGAGATGCGCTCGACAGGCGAGGTGATGGGAATCGACTCGAGCTTCGGCCTGGCCTTCGCGAAGAGCCAAGCGGCCGCCGGCGACGAGTTACCCGCCGGCGGGACGATCTTCTTCTCCCTGGCGGACCGGGACAAGTCCGCGGGCGTGAGCGTCGCCCGGCGGTTCGTGCAGCTCGGTTTCTCGCTGGCCGCTACCGCCGGCACCGCGTCCTACTTCGAGGCAGAGGGCGTCCCCGTAACCACCGTCGTCGCGAAGGTGACCTCCGACGACCCCGCAGCGACCGAAGGCGTCGACGCTGTCACCCTCATCCGGGACGGGAAGGTCGACCTGGTGGTCAACACCCCGAGAGGGCGCGGCCCGAGAGCAGACGGCGCGTACATCCGGCGTGCTGCCAACCAGCACCGCGTCGCGTGCCTCACGACCATCGCCGCTGCAAGGGCCGCCGCCGCGGGGATCGCCGACCGCTCGGCAAGCGCGCCCACGGTGCGGAGCCTGCAGGAGTACCACGAGTCGGAGCAGCTCCCGCTCACGTGAGCGCCCCGCCGACCATGGTCGACCTGCGGACCTCCGTGGCGGACGTAGAGCTGCGCAACCCGGTCATGACCGCGTCCGGCACCGCAGGTCACGGCGCGGAGCTGTCCGCTTACATGGACCTCGGCCATCTCGGGGCCGTGGTGGTCAAATCCGTCTCGTCACGGCCCTGGGACGGCAACCCGGCGCCGCGGCTTCTGCCCCTGACTGGCGGCATGTTGAACAGCGTCGGTCTCCAGAACCGCGGCGCGCGCGAGTGGGTCGAGAGCGAGCTTCCTCCTCTCGCCGCCACCGGAGCCCGGGTGGTCGCGAGCATCTGGGGCTTCAGCGCCGCGGAGTACCGCGATGCGGCGGCGGAGATCGCCGGGGCCTTTCACGAAGGCCGTCGCGGCACCGACCAGATCGTCGCGGTGGAGGCGAACATCTCCTGCCCCAACGTCGAGGACCGCCGGCGGATGTTCGCCCACAGCACCGGCGGAGTCTCAGAGGCGGTCGGGGCCGCGGTCGAGGGAATCGACGGCGTTCTCCCGCTCTGGGCGAAGCTCAGCCCCAACGTGACCGACGTGACGGAGATGGCCGCCGCCGCCCGGGCGGCGGGCGCGCGGGCGATCACCGTCATCAACACCGTGATGGGGATGTCCATCGACCCCGCGACAGGCCGGCAGCGGCTCGGCGGGGGAGGAGGAGGGTTGTCGGGCCCCGCGGTACATGCCGTCGCTGTGCGAGCGGTATTCGACTGCAGGCAGGCATTCCCGACGCTCCCGATCGTCGGCGTGGGCGGGGTAACCAGCGGTGAGGAGGCAGCCGAGATGATCGCCGCCGGCGCGGATGCCGTACAGGTGGGGACGGCCACCTTCGCGGATCCGAGGGCACCGGAGAGGATCCTCGCGGAGTTGGGGCAGTGGTGCGACCACAACGGGATCTCGAGTATCGACCAACTGAAAGGACGGGCCCATGACGGCCGTTGAACCCGCCACCGCGAATGTCAGGGACCGTTTGATCCTGGCCCTCGACGTCGACGACCCCGTCGAGGCGCAGCGCCTTGCCAAGCAGCTGAACCCGTGGTTCGCCACGGCCAAGGTGGGGCTGGAGCTCTTCTGCGCGTCGGGCCCGAGGGTGGTTCAGACCCTCATCGACGACGGCTACAAAGTGTTCCTGGACCTGAAGATGGCCGACATCCCGACCACGGTCAACAAGACGGCTCGCGTCCTGGGAGCGCTGGGAGTGTCGTACCTCACCTTGCACGCATTCGCTGGACCGGTTGTCCTGCGCGCAGCGGTCGAAGGGCTCAACGAAGGCGCCGATCGCGCAGGCCTGCCCTCTCCTTCGGCTCTCGCGGTGACGATTCTCACCAGCGACCCGGACGCGCCTCCGCACATTCTCGGAAAGCGCGTGGCCGCCGCGGTCGAGGCCCGCTGCGCCGGCGTCGTGTGCGCGGCATCCGACGTACGTGAGGCCAAACAGCTGGCCCCGCGATTGCTGGCGGTCGTGCCGGGTGTCCGCCCCGCGGGCAGCCCGACGCATGACCAGGCCCGTGCTGCAACCCCTCAGGATGCGATGGATGCGGGGGCCGATCTGCTGGTGATCGGGCGCGCTGTCACAGCAGCGGATGATCGGACGGCGGCTGCCGAGGCGCTGGTCAAGTCGTTGCAGCCCTGAACACGAGGCTCAACGACTCGGCGCGCCGTCGAGCGCGCTATGGTGCGCGGCATGCCACTGCCGCCTTCGCTGTCAGCCGACCAACGCCAGGCCGCCTTGGAGAAGGCCGCTGTCGCCCGCCGGATGCGAGCCGAGCTCAAGGAGAAGCTCAAGATGGGCTCGATCTCCCTCCGGGAGCTCCTCCAGCAGGCTGACGCGGACGAGGTGGTGGGGAAGATGAAGGTCCTCGCTGTCCTCGAATCCCTGCCCGGCCTCGGCAAGGTGAAAGCCCGCCGGCTCATGGACGACGTGGGTATCAGCGAGACAAGGCGCCTGCACGGTCTCGGGGAGCAACAGCGCAAGAAGCTGTTCGAAAAGCTCAGCTGATCTTCATCATGTCCGGCCCGGGCGGGGTCGGAAAAGGAACGGTTGTCGCGAGGGTGCTTCAGGTCGTCCCCGATCTGTGGCTGTCGCGGTCTTGGACCACCCGCCCCCGCAGGACCGGCGAGCCTGGGGACGCCTACGTCTTCGTCGACCGGGCGACCTTCGAGGAACGCCTTGCGGGGGGTGGCTTCCTCGAGTGGAACGAGTTCCCTGCCAACGGTGCCCTGTACGGCACCCCGGTGATCGAGCCGGATGACCGCGACGTGCTGCTGGAGATCGAGCTCAACGGCGCCCGTCAGGTGAAGACCCGGTATCCCGATGCCGTCCTGATCCTGGTCGTCGCGCCCTCGCAGGAGGTTCAGGAGCAGCGGCTGCGTGGCAGGGGCGACGACGAGGACAGCGTCGCCCGGCGCATCGCGCTGGGCCAGGCGGAGCAGCGTGAAGGGGAGCGCCTCGCCGACCACGTCGTCGTCAACGACGACCTCGACAGGGCCGCAGCGGAGGTCGCTGGTATAATCGACGCCCACCGCGCCGGGCGTTGAAGCGCCGGAGAAGCGCACTCTCAAACGGACTGGAGTCAACCCCGAGATGCCGGATCGTCACCCCACGATGATGGAGCCCCCACTCGAGGATCTGCTCGAGCGGGTCGACTCGAAGTTCACCCTGGTGAGCCTTGCCGCCACCCGGGGCAGGCAGATCAACTCCTACTTCAACCAGTTGGGCGAAGGGCTCGGGACGATCGTCCCCCCTCAGGTCACCTCGGTTTCGCGCAAGCCGCTCTCCATCGCCCTGGAGGAGATCGCCGCCGGGAAGATCACCTACACGCGAGCCGGTGAGGAAGCCGGTGACGGCACCGACCCGGAGGCGGAGGCCGGACAATAGGCATGCCCGCGCCGGCGCTGACCGGCCGGCGCATCGTGCTGGGGGTGTGCGGCGGGATCGCCGCGTACAAAGCTGTCGAGGTTTGCAGGCGGCTCGTCGACGCGGGCGCGATCGTCAGCCCCGTCATGACGCGCGGCGCCACGCGGTTCGTCGGCGAGGTGACCTTCTCCGCGCTTGCGTCCGAACCGGTCCGCACCAGCTTGTGGGAAGAGCAAGAGCCGATCCCGCACACCCGTCTCGGCCAGGGAGCCGACCTGGTACTGGTGGCGCCGGCCACGGCGCGACTGATCGGCGCCTACGCCGCAGGCATCTCCTCCGATCTTCTGACCGCGACCCTTCTGGCGACCCGCGCGCCGGTCGTGGTGTGCCCTGCCATGCACACCGAGATGTGGGAGCACCCGGCGGTCGTCGAGAACATCGCAACCCTGCGAAGGCGCGGGGTTCACATCGTCGAACCGGCGGCTGGTCGTCTTGCCGGCGGTGACGTCGGTGCCGGCCGCCTCGCCGAGCCGCCCGAGATCGTCGCGGCAGTGAACGCGATCCTCGCTCCGGGCGGTTCGCCGCTCAGCGGCATCCGAGCGCTCGTAACCGCGGGCGGAACGCGCGAACCGATCGACCCGGTGCGCTTCATAGGCAATCGCTCGTCGGGCAAGCAGGGCTATGCCGTCGCGGCCGAGATGGCACGGCGCGGTGCGACCGTCACGTTGGTCACCGCGTCGGACCTGCAGCCTCCTGCCGGAGTCGAGGCGGTAGACGTCGAGACGGCGTCGGAGATGGAAGACGCAGTGCTTTCACGCTCGAGCAACAGCGACGTCGTCGTCATGGCGGCCGCCGTCGCAGACTTCCGCCCCAAGGTGGTCGCGGCCGCGAAGATCAAGAAGGCCCAGGGTCCACCCGATGTCGTGCTGGAGCCGACCACGGACATCCTCGCCGAGCTGGGCCGCAGGCGCCGCCCGGGGCAGGTGATCGTCGGGTTCGCTGCCGAAACCGGCCACCCGGGCAGTGCACGGGAGGATCTGCTCGACTACGCGCGGGCGAAGCTGTCAGCCAAGGGCGCGGATCTCGTCGTCGCCAACGACGTAGCCGCCCCCGGTGCAGGATTTTCCCATGACACCAACGAAGTGGTGATCGTCGGAGTCGGAGGCGCAGTCACAGAGGTGCCGCTCGCGAGCAAGGACAAGGTCGCGCGGGCTGTCGTCGACGCGATCACCGCCGCGCTGTCGTCTCGACGGGGCGGACCCGGACAAGGAACATCACAGGAGGAACCATGAGTCGCTGGACGTTCACGTCCGAGTCAGTCACCGAGGGCCATCCGGACAAGATGGCGGACCAGATCTCCGATACGGTGCTCGACGCTCTTTTGAGCGAGGATCCCACTTCGCGGGTCGCGTGCGAAACCCTGCTGACTACCGGGTTGGTGGTCGTGGCAGGTGAGATCACCACGAGCGCGTACGTCGAGATCCCCGAGCTGGTGCGCCAGGTGGTCACCGACATCGGGTACACGAGCTCGGAGATGGGATTCGACGGCCGGACGTGCGGCGTGAGCGTTTCGATCGGCTCGCAGTCACCCGATATCGCCCAGGGAGTCGACACCGCCCTCGAGGTCCGTACAGGCACGAGCGGCGAGGACATCCTCAACGCGCAAGGCGCCGGCGATCAGGGGATGATGTTCGGCTACGCGTGCGACGAGACCGACGACCTGATGCCGATGCCGATCTGGCTCGCCCATCGGCTCGCGCAGCGGCTGGCGCAGGTTCGCAAAGCTGGTGTGCTGCCGTACCTTCGCCCCGACGGCAAGACGCAGGTCACGTTCGAGTACGAGGACGGCCGGCCCGTGAAGTTGAAGACCGTGCTGATCTCGACGCAGCACAACCCGAACATCGACCTCGAGACGCTGCTCCTGCCTGACCTGCGCGATCACGTCATAACCCCGTTGGTGCCGGCCGAGTTCGCCGGCGACTCCTACAAGATCCTCGCCAACCCGACCGGGAAGTTCGAGATGGGAGGCCCGCACGCAGATGCGGGCCTGACGGGCCGCAAGATCATCGTCGACACCTACGGGGGTGCCGCCCGCCACGGTGGCGGGGCGTTTTCGGGGAAGGACCCGTCGAAGGTGGACCGCTCCGCCGCGTATGCCGCGCGTTGGGTTGCGAAGCATGTCGTCGCGGCGGGCGCCGCGTCGCGCTGCGAGATTCAGGTGGCGTACGCGATCGGCGTCGCACGGCCCGTCTCCCTGTTGGTGGAGACGTTCGGGACCGAGAAGGTCGATCCGGCGAGGATCGGCGCGGCTGTCGACGAGGTGTTCGACCTGCGCCCGGCGGCGATCATCCGTGATCTCGACCTGCGCCGGCCGATCTACCGCAAGACCGCCGCGTACGGCCACTTCGGCCGCAACGAAAAGGACTTCAGCTGGGAGCAGGTGAGCAAGCTCGACGACTTCAAGTCGGCGTTGGGCGTCTGACGCTTCCCGGGAAAAAGACCGGCCGCCGGCGTTCGTCGCCGGCCTCCCAACCCGATCCCGGGGCGCTGGTCGTCCGGGTGATCACCGATGTCGCGGGTATCGACAAGGAATTCGACTATGTCGTCCCGGTGTCTTCCGAGAGCGTGGTGTCGGTCGGGACGGAGGTGCGCGTCGAGCTTCACGGACGCCGCGTCGGAGGATGGGTGTCGGAGCTCGGAGTGGAACCGCCTGAAGGGCTCGCCCTCCGCCCCCTGTCGAAGGTACGCGGGTGGGGGCCGGAGCCGGAGCTCGTGGACCTGGCTTCGTGGGCCGCTCACCGCTGGGCGTCGCGGCGCGGAGCGTTCCTGAAGACGGCGTCGGCCGAGCACGCGGTTCCGTTCCTCCCACCTCCACGGTCGCGCCCGCCGGCTCCCCCGGGACCGGGATGGGCGGCGGAGTTCGCGTCGAGGCTGCAAGCCCGTACCGAGGTCGTGCAGCTGCCGCCGTCCTCGGATCCGACCGCCCTCGTGGGCGCCGTGGCCCAGCTGGGGCCGACGTTGGTGATCGTCCCGTCCGCGTCCCGTGCGGACGTGCTGGCCGGTCGCCTTTCACGCGCAGGCGGGGACGTCGCGCTGCTCCCCGGCGATTGGGCAAGGGCGCGCGCCGGTGCTGCGGTGGTGGTCGGTGCCCGGGCATCTGCGTGGGGTCCATGCCCCGGGCTCGCCGCCGCCGTCGTCATCGACGCCCACGACGAGGGTCTCTCCCAGGAAGGCGCCCCGACCTGGAACGCCGTCGCCGTCGTGTCGGAGCGAGCGGCGCGATCGTCCGTGCCCCTCGTCCTGATCACCCCATGCCCGACCCCCGAACTCCTGGCGCTCGGACCGCTCACCGTCGCGGAGCCGGACAGGCAACGATCCGGCTGGGCGCAGCTCGAGATCGTCGACCGGCGAGGCGACGATCCCCGGCTCGGTCTGTACTCCGAGCGGCTCGTGACACTTCTGAGAAGTGCTGACAGGGCGGTGTGCGTACTGAACAGAACCGGCCGCGCCAGGCTGCTCGCGTGCGCGGCTTGCGGGGAACTGGCGCGCTGCGAGCGGTGTGGATCGGCGTTGTCGCAGGACGACGCAGGAGGGCTGGAGTGCAACCGCTGTGGCCTCGTCCGCCCCGAGATGTGCGCGTCGTGCACTTCGACGCTCCTCCGGCGCCTGAAGGTCGGCGTGTCGCGCGCGAGAGAGGAGCTGGAGCTCCTCACCGGTCGCCCCGTGGGGGAGGTCACCGCCTCGACGGCGGACGTGCCGGATTCGGACCTGCTGATCGGTACGGAAGCTGTGTTGCACCGGCTCGTGCCGGCCGACGGCTACCGAAACGTCGTCTTCGTCGACTTCGACCATGAGCTGATGGCGCCGCGGTTCCGCGCCGCCACCGAGGCGTTCGCGCTGCTCGCGCTCGCGTCACGGCTCGTCGGCGGTCGCCAGGGGCGCGTCGCGGTGCAGACCCGCCAGCCTGAGCATCCTGCGATCCGAGCGGCGCTGTTCGCCGACCCGAGGATCCTCGTCGGGTGGGACCTCGCCATGAGGAAGTCTCTGCAGCTCCCCCCGTACTGCGCGCTCGCCCTCGTGTCGGGCGAGGGCGCTGGCGAGTATGTGGCGGGCCTGGCGGATCAGCAGGTCGAGGTGCTCGGGCCGCGCGACGGGGAGTGGATGGTCAAGTCGACCACCCCGCAATCACTGGCCTCAGCGCTCGCATCCGTACCACGGCCCGCCACACGTTTGCGCATAGCAGTCGATCCGGCGCGCCTCTGAGGTCAGTTCCACTCCTGGCGGCGCAGCTCGTACAGCGCGATCGCCGCAGCGGTCGCCACGTTCAGAGAGCCAACCCGACCCATCAGCGGCAAGAAGGCGACCGCGTCGCACGCGGCGAGCGTCGCTGGCGGCAACCCGTGATCCTCGTGCCCCACTGCCACGCACACGTCAGGCCCGGCGCGCAACTGGTGAAGAGGAACTGCTGCGTCGGCGAGCTCCAGACCCAGGACGGTGAACCCGTCCTCACGAGCGGCGTCCGCCGCATCGGGCCCCCTCTCGAACGACGTCCACGACAGGTACCGTTCGGTCCCCATCGAGAGCTTCCCCGCCTTCGGGTTTGCGGGGCTCACGGTCGCGCCGGCCAGGTAGAGGTGTTCGACCCGGTAGGCCGCGGCGGTCCTGACCATCGCACCCACGTTGTAGGGAGAGCTGACCCCGTCGAGAATCAAGGCCAGCCTGCCCTTGCTCTTCCGGTTCCACTCTCTGTGGAGCCGCTTCAGGTCGGTGGGGCCGAGCTGTTTCACCGCGCCGCTACCTTCATGATCCGGTAGCCCTTGCGCGACGAGACCTTCGAAGTGACCCAACCCTGCGCATCGAGCCAGCGAGCCAGCGAATCACCCCCGAGATGATGGTGCACCACCAGCCACGCGAAACCCCCCGGGACCAGGCGCGCCAGCCACCCTTCCAGCAGAGCGTGCAGGGCAGGTTTTCCGATCCGGATCGGAGGGTTGGACCAAATGCCGGAAAACGTCACGTCCGCTGGGATGTCCGCCGACGTCACGGCCCTGACATTGGGCGCACCGTTTCGCTTCGCGTTGGACGCTGTGAGCGAGAGCGCCCGTTCGTTGACGTCGAGAGCCCACACGGTCGCCCGCGGCGCCCTCAACGCCAGGGTGCAGGCGATCGGGCCATAGCCGCAGCCCAGATCGAGGAGGTGGCCCTCCGGCGGCGGGGGCGGAACCGCTTTGAGAAACTCGACGGTGCCGGGGTCCACCGCCCTCGCCGAGAAGACGCCGCGGTCAGCGACCAGTGTCAAGTGCACGTCGGGGAGGGTCAACTCCAGCTCCTGCGGGCGTGACGTTGCCGACGGGGCGGCGGAGAAGTAGTGGTCGTCGGGCATGCCGCCTGAGACGCTACCGGTACCATGGTTTCGTGGCCTCCTACCAGATCCGGCTCTTCGGGGATCCCGTACTGACGCAGCGCGCATCCGAGATCACCGACATCGACGGCAAGCTCGCCCGCCTGGTCGACGACATGGTCGAGACCATGCACGAGGCCCACGGCCTCGGCCTCGCGGCCCCGCAGGTCGGGGTGCAGAAGAGGCTCTTTGTGTACCAGATGGAGGAGAGGGACCCGGTCGCGATCGTCAACCCGGTGATCACCGAGAGCAGGGGCGAATGGGAGTACGAGGAAGGCTGCCTGTCCATCCCGGGCCTGTTCTTCCCGATCGTACGGCCCAAGGAGATCCACCTCACCGGCTACGACCTCGACGGCAACGAGATCTCGATCGAAGCCGACGAGCTCGAGGCGAGGTGTCTCGAGCACGAGCTCGACCACCTGGACGGGCGGCTCCTGCTGGGCATGTTGGACAAGGATCAGAAGAAGGAAGCCATGAGGGAGCTCCGCCGGAGGGCGGAGACCGTCGCCAGCTAGGGGAGCAGGCTGCGCATCGCCTTCCTGGGCACGCCCAGCCCTGCCGCCGTAGCGCTCAGGGCGTTGGCGGCGTCAGGTCACGACATAGCCATCGTTGTCACCCGCGCGGACAAAAGACGCGGCCGTAACGCGGCCCCCACCCCCAGCCCCGTCAAGCAGGCCGCGCTGGAGCTGGGACTCCCCGTCACGCAGCGCATCGAAGATGTTCTCGACGCCGGGGCGGAGCTGGGAATCGTCGTGGCGTTCGGCCGGATCATCAAGGACGAGGTCCTCGAACGGGTCCCGATGGTCAACGCCCATTTCTCGCTGCTGCCCCGATGGAGGGGAGCGGCTCCCGTCGAGCGTGCCATCCTCGCCGGAGACCCCGAGACGGGCGTGTGCCTGATGGCGATCGATTCGGGGCTCGACACCGGCCCTGTGTACGCGTGCGAGAGGGTCGGCATCGGCGCCGAGGAGACGGCCGGCGAACTTCGTGAACGGCTCGCGGAACTCGGCGCGTCCATGCTCGTGCACGCCCTGGAAACCGGACTCGGCGAACCGCTACCGCAGCAAGGGGAACCCACGTACGCCGACAAGATCGAACCCGAGGATCTCCACCTCTCGTGGAGCAGGCCGGCAGAGGAGCTCAACCGGGTGGTGCGGGTGGGCAGGGCCTGGACGACGTGGCGCGAAAAGCGCCTCCTCATCATGCAGGCGAAGGTCGTTCCGGGACCGTCGCCGGACGCGAACCCGGGCGAGCTCCACGGCGACGTCGTGGCGACCGGCGCCGGAGGACTCCGCCTGCTGCGCGTCCAGCCTGAAGGCAGGGCGGCGTTGACGGCATCGGATTGGATCCGGGGCTCCCGGCCCGCGCCCCGCGAGACCTTCGGGACGTGAACGTCCCGAAGGTCTCGGTGACCGCGCGCGGGGTGGCTCTCGAGGCCCTCGTCGCCGTCGAGCAGGGTGCCAGAGCCAACGTCGTGGTCCCTCAGCTTCTCGACCGCTCAGGCCTGGACGGGAGGGACCGCCACCTCGTCACCGAGCTCGTGTACGGGACGACCAGAATGCGTCGTGCGTGCGACTGGTTGTCGAACCGGTACGTGAAAGGAACGCTTGACGACCAGGTCCGCTCGGCGATCCGCCTCGGCGTATACCAGCTGGTCTGGACCCGCATACCTGCCCACGCAGCGGTGGACGCGACGGTGGGCGAGGTGAGCGGACCGGGTCGTTCTGTGGCCAACGCGGTGCTGCGCCGCTGCGCATCCTCGCTGGCCAAGTCCCAGCCGGCGTGGCCCGATCCGGCCACGGAGCTGAGCTACCCGGACTGGATCGTGGAGCGGCTCTCGAAGGATCTCGGGCCGGTGGACGCGCGCGCGGCGCTGGAGGTGATGAACCAACCGGCAACCGCGACGGCCCGCCCCGACGGGTACATACAGGATCCCGCCAGCCAGATGGTCGCAGCGTACGTGTCCGAGCTCGTCGGTCCGGGAGCCGCCGTCCTGGACGCGTGCGCGGCGCCGGGCGGCAAGTCGACAGCGCTTGCCGCCGCCGGAGCGAGGCTCGTCGTCGCCGCCGACCTGTCGCCGGCACGGGCCCACGTCGTCGCCCTCAACGCCGAGCGCCTCGCAGCGTCGGCAGTGGTCACGGCGGTCGCCGACGGGACCGTCCCGCCATGGCGGCCGAAGAGCTTCGACGCGGTGCTGGTCGACGCGCCCTGCTCCGGACTTGGGGTCCTGCGCCGCCGGCCGGACGCGAGGTGGAGGGTCAAACCATCCGATGTGGAACGTCTCGCCGGAATCCAGAGGCGCCTGCTCCGCGCGTCGATGGACCTGGTCCGCCCGGGCGGGGTGCTGGCCTACAGCGTGTGCACGCTCACCTCGACCGAGACGGCCGCGGTGGACAACTGGCTCGCCCGCGATGCGGCCGGATTCGAGCCGTTACCGCCACCGGGGTCGCCGTGGCGTCCGGCCGGGCGCGGCGCGATCCTGCTCCCGCAGGCGGAGGGCACCGACGGGATGTTCATGCTGGCCCTGCGGGCCCCCAGGTAGGGTTAGCGGGATGCTGCGGATAGCGCCGTCGATCCTCTCAGCGGACTTCGCGAAGTTGAGCGATGAGATCGAGCGCATCAGGCCTGAGACGGACTGGCTCCACGTCGACGTCATGGACGGGCACTTCGTGCCGAACCTCACCATCGGACCGCCTGTCGTCGCCGCGATACGCAGGCACACCGACGACCTTCTCGACTGCCACCTGATGATGACCAACCCCGGCGAGTACCTCGAGGCTTTCGCCAAGGCCGGAGCCGACAGCTGCAGCGTCCACGTCGAGGTCGGCGGTACGGCCGGGCTGATCCGGGCGGCTCGGGAGCTGGGGATGAAGGTCGGCATCGCTGTGAACCCCGAGACCCCGATCGAGTCCTGCGAACCGTGGCTGGATCAGGTCGACGTCGTCCTGGTGATGTCCGTGCACCCCGGCTTCGGGGGCCAGCACTTCATGGAGGTGTCGATCCCGAAGATCGCCCGTGTGGCCGAGATAGCGCGGCGTGATGGTCTCGATCTCGCCATCGAGGTCGACGGTGGGATAGACGCCGACACCGTGAAGCTCGTCGCCCGTGCCGGCGCGGACACGTTCGTCGCCGGAAGCGCGATATTCGGCGCGCCGGACCCGCTCGCGGCGGCACGCGCCATCCGGTCCGCTGCCGCGGCGGCCTACCCGGCGAGCATCCGATGAGCGAATCGCAGGATCCCCGCCGGCAGGCCAAGATCGTCACCGTGTCCGACGGGGTCGTCGCCGGCACGCGGGAGGACCGCTCCGGTGAGGCCCTGCAGGAAGCGATCGAGAAGGCCGGATTCCAGGTGGTCGAGCGGTCGGTCGTCGCGGACGGGGTCGCCTCCGTCGCCGGCGAGCTGGCGCGGGTGAGCGCCGGCTTCTTCGGGGTGGTAGTGACGACCGGCGGGACCGGCTTCGCGCCGAGGGACCAGACACCGGAAGGGACCAAGGAGATACTCGAGCGCGACGCGCCGGGGATCGCGGAGGCGATGCGCCTCGCCAGCCCCCTCGGCCGGTTGTCCCGGGGTGTCGCGGGCATCCGTGGGCACAGCATCATCCTCAACACGCCGGGCTCGCCGAAGGGCGCGGTCGAGTGCTTCTCCGCTGTTGCCGACGTCCTCCCGCACGCCCTCGAACTCCTGGCGGAGCAGCCGACCCGCCACCCGTGAGCACACACGAAGACGAGATCTGGATGCAGGCCGCGATCGGCCTTGCACGATCCGTGCGCGCCTCCACCGCGCCCAACCCGTGGGTGGGCGCGCTCGTCGTGCCGGCAGGCGACGACCCCGTGACCGAGGGCGCCACCCAGCCGCCCGGAGGTCCTCATGCGGAGGCCGTCGCACTCGACCTGGCGGGGGACTCCGCCCGCGGGTCGACGCTCTACGTCACTCTCGAGCCCTGCTCGCATCACGGCCGCACCCCCCCTTGCGCCGACGCTGTCGTCGCGGCTGGGGTGAAGCGCGTAGTCGTCGGGATCCTCGACCCCGACCCTCGCGTGTCGGGACTCGGCATCCAGCGGCTACGCGACGCGGGAATCGAGGTGGAAGCCGGGGTCCTCGCCTCGGAGGTCGAGGAGCTCCTCGCTCCGTACCTGAAGCATCGCCGGACGGGCCGGCCCTGGGTGGTATTGAAGCTCGCTTCCACCCTCGACGGCCGAATCGCCGCCCCTGACGGTTCGAGCAAGTGGATAACAGGCCCCGAAGCCAGGGCCGACGCCCACCGGTTGCGCGCCGAGAGCGACGCGATCCTCGTCGGGGCCGGCACCATCCGGGCCGACGATCCTGCCCTCAACGTCAGGGACGCTCCGGGAAACGACCCTCTGCGCGTCGTGCTCGGCACCATCCCGGAGGGAGCCCGCGCCCGGCCTGCCATGGAGCATGAGGGCGATCTCGCGGCGCTTCTCGACAACCTCGGCAGCCGCGGGGTCCTGCAACTGCTCGTAGAAGGCGGGGCACGCGTCGCGTGGTCTTTTCACGATCAGGACCTCGTGGACCAGTACGTGATCTACCTCGCCCCCGTGCTCCTCGGAGGCGACGACGGAGTGCCCCTGTTCCGCGGTCCCGGAGCGGCAACCCTCCAGGACGCATGGAGGGGTTCGATAGCGTCGCTGCGCCGCGTCGGTCCCGATGTGCGGATTGATCTTTTGGCTCGCGGCGGCGGGGGTGCCGTAGCGTGAACGTGATGTTCACCGGCATAGTCGAGGAGCTGGGCTGTTTGCGCGAAGTCGAGTCTCGGGGCTCCGCTTCGCGGCTCGTCGTATCCGCGCAGACGGTCCTCGAGGACGCCGGCATCGGCGACTCGATAGCCGTCAACGGATGCTGCCTCACCGTGGTCGACCTCGGTCCAGGCTGGTGGGCCGCGGACGCCGTCGCCGAGACGCTGGCCCGCAGCAACCTGGGACTTCTCCGACCCGGCGACACGGTCAACCTCGAAAGGTCCCTCCCAGTGAGCGGCCGCTTCGGAGGCCACATCGTGCAGGGTCACGTCGACTGTGTCGGCACGGTCGTCGACCCGGCTCCGGAGCTGAGGATCGCGGCCGGCCGGGAAGTCATGCCTTACCTGGTCGAGAAGGGCTCGGTCACCGTCGACGGCGTCAGCCTCACGGTCGTGTCGGTGCTCGACGATGGCTTCACCGTCGCCGTGATCCCGCACACGATGGAAGTGACCACGCTCGGACGGCGAGAGCCCGGTGGCGTCGTCAACCTCGAAGCCGACGTGATCGCGAAGTACACAGAGCGCCTGCTGAGGGCTGGAGCAGCCTCGCCGTACGCGGACCAAGGCTCGGTGCGCTCGTGAGCCTCGCGCCGGCTCTGATCGAAGATGCGATCGCCGCCATCGCCGCCGGGCAGATGGTGGTCGTCGTCGACGACGAGGACCGCGAGAACGAAGGCGACCTCATCATCGCCGCAGAGCACGCGACACCGGAGACGATGGCGTTCTTCGTCCGCCACACGTCAGGTCTCATCTGCGCAGCGGTGACTACCGAGCGAGCGGACCAACTGGACCTGCCCCTTATGGTCGAACGCAACACCGAGGCGCAGCGCACCGCCTTCACGGTCACGGTCGACTACCGGGAGGGCACCACGACGGGCATCTCGGCCACCGACCGCTCCCTGACCGCTCGGTCACTGGTGGACCCCATGACCCGCCCGGAGGATCTCGCGCGTCCCGGCCACCTCCACGTTCTGCGAGCCCGCGAGGGCGGGGTTCTCAAAAGAGCCGGCCACACCGAGGCCGCCGTCGACCTCGCCCGGCTCGCCGGTGTGGCGCCGGCCGGTGTGCTGTGCGAGGTTGTCACCGAAGACGGGCTAGGAATGGCCCGGCGCGACGAACTCGAAGCCTTCGCCCAGAAGCACGGACTGCTCCTTGTGACCATTGCCGACCTGATCAAATACCGCCGGCAGACCGAGCGGCTGGTGAAGCGCACCGCAGAGGCGCGCCTGCCAACGGAGTTCGGCGAGTTTCGGTGCGTCGCCTACGAGAGCGTCCTCGACCGCGAGACCCACCTGGCTTTCGTCATGGGTGAGCCGGTCGGCGAGCCCAACGTGTTGGTCAGGGTTCACAGCGAGTGCCTGACCGGGGACGTGTTCGGTTCGAAGCGCTGCGATTGCGGCGCTCAACTGCACGAGGCGCTGAAGATGATCGCCCGGGAGGGTCTCGGCATCGTGGTGTACCTGCGCGGCCACGAAGGCCGGGGAATCGGGATAGCCCACAAACTGCAGGCCTACGGGTTGCAGGACGAGGGGCTCGACACCGTCGACGCGAACGTCGAGTTGGGGCTCCCCGTCGACAGCCGCGAGTACGGTATCGGGGCCCAGATACTCGTAGACCTGGGGATCACCACCATGCGTCTGTTGACCAACAACCCGGCCAAGAGGGGAGGCCTCGAGGGCTTCGGGCTGCAGATCACCGAGCGGGTACCCGTCCGGATCGAACCCAACGAGGAGAACCTGCGGTACCTGCGGACCAAGCGTGATCGCCTCGGGCATCTTCTCGACGACATCGACCTGATCGACCCTCGACTCGAACCTGCCGTCCTGGAGGGTGACGCCGTGGCCAGCGAGGAGTTGTCGTGAACGTGTTCGAAGGGCATCTCGGAGGCGGCGGTCTTCGTTTCGCCATCGCCGCGAGCCGTTTCAACGGCACGATCGTCGAGCGCCTCGTCGAGGGTGCGGTCGACGGGCTCCGGCGGCACGGCGTCGACGACTCGAGGATCGACCTGGCATGGGCGCCCGGCGCGTTCGAGCTGCCGCTCGTGGTCGCGCGCCTGGCCGAGACGGGAGGCTACGACGCCTTCATAGCTCTCGGTGCCGTCATACGCGGTGCCACCGGACACTACGACTTCGTCGCCGGCCAGTGCGCAGCCGGGATCCAACGGGTGCAGCTCGACTCGGGTGTGCCCGTCGTGTTCGGCGTCTTGACGACCGACACGATCGAGCAGGCGATCGAACGCTCCGGGACCAAGGCGGGCAACAAGGGCTTCGAGGCGGCGGCCACTGCCATCGAGATGGCGAACCTGCTCGGGGCGCTGCCGAAGCGAGAGGCCTGATCCGGCTTGCTCCGCCTGGTACTTCCGAAGGGGTCGTTGGAGCGCGCAACCCTCGAGCTGTTCGAAGCGGCCGATCTCGCGGTCATCCGCAGCTCGTCGGTCGACTATCGAGCTTCGATCGACGATCCCCGGATATCCGAGGTGCGGATCCTCCGGCCCCAGGAGATACCCGAGTACGTCGCGGAGGGGCTGTTCGACCTTGGCATCACCGGTAGGGACTGGATCGAGGAGACATCCAGCGACGTCGCCTCACTCGGCGAGCTGCGCTACAGCAAGGTGACCGCTCAGCCGGTCCGCGTCGTGCTGGCTGTGGCCGAGGAGTCCGCCGTGAAATCGGTTGCCGACCTTCCCTCCGGCACCAGGGTCTCCACGGAGTACCCGAAGCTCACCAGCAGGTTCCTCGAATCGCACGGCGTCGACGCGGAGGTACGCCTCTCCCATGGTGCGACAGAGGCGAAAATCCCCGAGATCGCCGACGCTGTGGTCGAGATCACCGAGACGGGCAGAGCCCTGCGCGCCGCCGGCCTGCGGATCATCGCAACGATCCTCGAGTCCTACACGGAGCTGATCGCCAACCCGGCGTCGTACGCCGACGACGCCAAGCGTCACGCGATGCAACAGCTGATGAGCCTCCTGACCGGAACGCTGATCGCTCGCGGGAGGGTGCTGGTGAAGCTGAACGTGGTGGAGACCGCCCTCGATTCGGTCATCGAACTGCTGCCGGCCATGAAGTCGCCTACCGTGTCGAAGCTGTTCGGGGAGGACGGCTTCGCCGTGGAGGCGGTCGTCCCCAAGCACACCATCAATACGCTCATCCCGGCGTTGAAGGATCACGGCGCCACGGACATCATCGAGCTGCCGATCGCCAAGATCGTCCCGTGATCGGCGCCTCGGGACAGGTTGGTGTCCCAGATGGGGCGGGGCGCCGTTCGGGCGAGGTGGACGAGTTCGATGAGGCCGTCGGCCTCGGTGTCGTTGTTGACGGCGGCGGCGCCCGCTACCCGTTCCACTGCACCCAGATCGCCGGCGGCAGCCGGACGATCGAGCGCGGCGCGCACGTGAGCTTCGCGGTGATCCCCGGGCGCGCAGGACGCTGGGAGGCCGGCGACATCCGTGTGGTCGGCTGAGCTGACTCGAAGGCGGGTGGGGGCGGCGTTCGGCCGGCTCGGCCGTCGGCTCAGCCCTCGGGCGCCGTCGTGCCGGGCTCCGGCTCGGCCCCAGTCTTGGTGGCTGCGTGGATCTGCACGAACGCAATCCGCAGGTTGGCCAGCGCGTCCGCCAACTCCGGGGCGTGCTCTCCGAGCCGGTCCCCGAGCCCGTCGACGAGGGCGGCGAGGGCGTCTATGGCCAGGCGCGCCTGGTCGAGCTGGGGCGGCTGCAGGGACAAATGGAGAGCGCCCAGCTCGAACAGCCCGAAGGCGTGGTTCGCCACGACGACCTCGGCCGGGGTGCGGGCGAGCTGGTCCTGGAGCTGGGCGAGCCGTGCCTGCATCTCCTCCTGCGTCGGTTCGCCGGATGGCTCTTGCGTGCCGGGAGCGGGCCGTCCGCCGGCATCTTCCTGCGGCCCACGGGATACCGGTCTTTCCCCGCCGGGCGTCCAAAGCGTGCTCATTCCGCTACCCTATGTTGAAAACCGAATACGGGAAGCGGGGTCTCGGCCCCCACCCGGCCACCGACCCGAGGTAATTGCCACAGCGGCAGGCCACGGCGAGCGTGCGTCCGGGTCGAATGACCGCTTGGGCGGGCGTTGCTTCCTGACGCTCGCCCTTTTCGCGCCAGAGAATGGGTTCCAGCACCAAGGAGTGATGCCGCATAGCCGCTGCACCTGACCAGAACGACCACCGAACCAACGACAGGATCCGGGCCCGCGAGGTCCTGCTCATCGATCCGGACGGCAAGCAGCTTGGGATCAAGCCGCTGCCCGAGGCATTGAGCATCGCCCGCCAGCTCGATCTCGACCTTGTGGAGGTGGCCGCCGAGGCAAACCCGCCGGTCTGCAGGGTCATGGACTACAACCGCTTCAAGTACGAAGCGGCCCAGAGGGCCAAGGAGTCCCGGCGTAAGGCGACGACCACGGGGATCAAGGAGATGAAGTACCGCCCGAAGATCGGCAGCGGCGACTTCGACACCAAGACCCGCCAGGTCGCCCGCTTCCTCGGGGAGGGCCACAAGGTCAAGATCACCATCATGTTCCGGGGCCGCGAGATGAGCCATCCCGAGCTCGGCAAGCGGATCCTCGACCACGTCGCCGAAACAGTCGGCGCCGTGGCGAAGGTGGAAGCAGCCCCGAAGCTCGATGGTCGGAACATGATCATGGTGCTTGCCCCAGACCGCAGGGCGCAGCAAGTGAAGAAGGGCGATCCCAACGGGACCCCGCCGCAGGACGAGGGTGCAGCAGGCGCCGTGGCCACCGCCGAGGAAGCCGGGGCGGCTTCCACCGCACCAGCCACCGCGGAACCCTCCTAGACAGCCGAGCGACACAAGCAGCCGAACCGACATGAACCAGGAGTCGAGATGCCGAAGATGAAAACCGACAGAGGCGCGGCGAAGCGCTTCAAGATCACGGGTAGCGGCAAGCTGCGCCGGCGCCAGGCGTTCCGTTCTCACATCCTGGAGAAGAAGTCGTCCACGCGCACCCGCCGGCTCGCCCGCGAGGTCGACGTCGCTCCTGGCGACGTCAAGGCAGTGAAGCGCCTCCTCGGCATCTGAACCGCCTGGGCAGCCGCCCGGCACCAAGCACCGATTCCGTAACACCACCGGTCGGGACCCCGACCGACCCTTGGACTGAGAGGAGAACCCCGATGGCCCGGGTCAAGCGTGCCGTCCACAGCAAGAAGCACCGCCGCGCCGTGCTGGAGCAGGCGCAGGGCTATTACGGCAACAAGAGCCGTAGCTACCGCGCCGCGCACGAGCAGGTCATGCACTCCTTGCAGTACGCGTTCCGTGACCGCCGCGCCCGCAAGGGTGACTTCCGGCAGCTCTGGATCCAGCGAATCAACGCCGCGGCTCGCCTGCACGGTCTCAGCTACAGCCGGCTAATCGCCGGCTTGCGAGTCGCAGGTGTCGAGGTCGATCGCAAGATCCTGGCCGATCTCGCCGTTCGCGACGACGCGGCCTTCGGCTCCCTGGTGGGCACGGCCAAAGAAGCGCTGGAAGGGGCGGCCGCCGCCGTTGCCGACGGTGGCGCCGGTTCCGCCACCGCCTGAGAGGTAGAGGAGCCTCCCCTGACGGCGGTCGGCTTCCGAAGCGAGCCGGTACAGCGTCTTAGGCAGCTCATAGGGCGACGTGCCGCGCGCGAGGAGGCGCGGCTGTTCGTCGTCGAGGGACGCAAGGCCCTGGAGGAGGCAACCGCGGCGCGGGCGGACGTCGAGACCGTCTACGTCGATCCCGCCGCCGCCGGTGACGGCGAGCTCGCCGTGGTCGCGGCGGCCGCTTCCGCCGGCGCGGCGGTCACAGAGGTGCAGCCGGGCGTGCTCGGGCGCGTCTGTGACACGGTGACACCCCAGCCGGTGGCCGCGACGGTGCGCAGCATCGACGTCACCCTCGCCGAACTCGGGCACACCAGGCCGCAGCTCGTAGCTGTCCTGGCGGGGGTGAGCGATCCCGGCAACGCGGGGTCACTCCTGAGGAGCGCGGCCGCGTCGGGTGCCGGCGGGTTCGTGATCTGCGACGGCTCGGTCGACTTGTACAACCCCAAGACGGTCCGGGCGAGCGCCGGCGCGATCTTCCGGATCCCGGTGGTCAAAGGACCGTCCGGCGACGAGATCGCCCCGCAGCTGCGCAGCCTCGGTTTCCGGGTCATCGCCACATCCGCCGGCGCGGGCGAGGCCTACACGGAGGTGGACCTGTCAGGTCCTGTGGCGGTGATCCTCGGCAACGAAGCGCACGGTCTGCCCGCAAGCCTCGCCGGCGCGTGCGACTCCGCGCTGAGCATCCCGATGGCCGGCGGCACCGAGTCGCTGGGGGTGGCGGCGGCCGGAGCGGTGATCTTCTTCGAAGCGGCACGCCAGAGACGGCTCGCCAGAGTGGCAGGTGCCGCGTGAACGACAACCCCGGCGTTCCTGCCGGCGTCGTCGACCTGCTGCCCGACGCGGTTTTCGGCCTGGACGCGGACGCGAAGGTGACCTTCGCGAACCGCGCAGCGCTGGAGCTGACGGGGTACACCTCCGATGACCTCACCGGTCGGCTGTGTGCGGAGTGCCTGTCGGCGAGGGATCTCGACGGCCGGCCTCTCCTCAGCGGAGGGTGGCACCCCTCGACGAGGCTGCGGTCCGTGCGCGGCATGTCCCAGCAGACCGTCGTGGTTCGGCGCAAGGACGGGCGCGACCTCGTGGCCTCGCTGGCCGGCTCGTACCAGCGCGACAGTGCCGGAGCTCTGACCGGGGCGGTCATCAGCCTGCGCGACGCTGCTGGGCGGACCGGGTCCGATGTCAGCGGCATCGAGATCGTCTCGACGGTCAGTCACGAACTGCGGTCGCCTCTCACTTCGGTGAAGGGCTACACCAGCCTGCTTCTGAACCGTTGGGACCGCTTGCCGGACGATCAGAAGCAGATGATGCTCGAGCAGGTCAACCACGACGCCGACCGTGTCACCAGGTTGATCACGGAGTTGCTGGACATCAGCCGGCTCGAGACGGGGCGTCTGCGTCTCCGGCGCCAGCTCGTGGACCTTCCGAGGATCGCGTCGAACGTGGTCGAGAAGGTGACACTCGAGTACCCGGAGCTCGAAGCGACGACCGAGTTCCCCGTCGAGTTCCCGAAGGTGTACGCCGATCCCGACAAGGTCGAACAGGTCCTCACCAACCTGGTGGAGAACGCGTGCAAGTACGGCTCCCCGCGCGGACTGCGCATCGTCGGGGCGGTCGAAGACGGCAAGGTGTCCGTCGCGGTGTCCGACCGCGGCGAAGGAATACCGGCTGCCGACCTGCCGAAGGTGTTCACCAAATTCTTCAGAAGATCAGAAGGACGCCCGACCGGGTCAGGGCTCGGTTTGTGGATCAGCCGTGGCCTGGTGGAGTCTCACGGCGGCGACCTCACCGCGGAGTCCGCTCCAGGCGTTGGCGCCACCTTCCGTTTCACCCTCCCCCTCATCGACTTGGACAGGCTTCAGGAACAGTGAGCAACGACGCATCAGACGAAGGGCACGACCTCGAGCAGTTCACCGCAGCGGTCCGGCAAGCGGAGTACGACGCTGCCGAGCTGCTCGGGAAGGTCGGCGACGCAGCGGCCCTTCGGGACGCGGAGCGCGACGCGCTCGGTAAGCGGTCGAAGCTCGCGGGCCTCAACTCGCAGCTCGGCAAGCTCACCGCCGACCAGCGCCGCGCGGCCGGAGCCGTCCTCCACGCCGCCCGCTCCCGCCTCGAACAGCTCGCCTCGAGCCGCCGGTCCGAGCTGGAGACGGTCGAGCGGTCCCGGCGCTCCGAAGCCGAAAGACTCGACCTGACAGAGGTTCTCGCACGTCAGGCCGGAGCACCCCTCGGCAGGTTCGACCGCCGCCGCGGCCGTCTCAACCTGGTCACCCAGACTCGAGACGAGCTCGAGGACACGTTCGTGTCCATGGGGTTCGCGGTGGCCGAGGGCCCCGAAGCCGAGACCGACTGGTACAACTTCGAGGCTCTCAACATGCCACCAGCACATCCCGCTCGAGGTATGTGGGACACGCTCTACCTCAAGCTCGGCGAGCCCGAGACCGTCCTGCTGCGAACCCACACCTCACCGGTGCAGATCCGTTTGATGGAATCGAAGCAGCTTCCGCTCTATTCGGTCATGCCGGGGCGGTGCTACCGGCGCGACACGCCCGACGCTCGCCATCTCCCCGTCTTTCACCAGATCGAAGGGCTCGTGGTCGACGAGGGCATCACCTTCGGCGACATGGCCGGCATCATCGAGGAGTTCACCAACGCATTCTTCGGGGAGGGGATGCATTCGCGGTTGAGGCCGTCGTTCTTCCCGTTCACCGAGCCTTCCGCCGAGTTCGAAGTGACCTGCCCCATCTGCGGCGGCTCCGGGTGCCGGACCTGCAGCGGTTCGGGATGGATCGAGCTCGGCGGTTGCGGGATGGTCGACCCGAACGTGTTCGAGGCCGTCGGCATCGACCCCGAGATCTACAGCGGGTTCGCCTTCGGGTTCGGCATCGACCGTCTCGCTCAGGTGCGCCACGGCCTGCCTGATATGCGCGCCCTGCTCGACAACGACATCCGTTTCCTCACTCAGTTCTAGGACCGACATGCGTGCACCACTGTCATGGCTTCGCGACTACGCGCCACTCGAAGGCAGCGTCGAGGACCTCGCAACCGCGCTGTCGGAACTCGGGCTGGTCGTGGAGGGAGTCGAGCAGATCGGGGCCGGACTCGGCGACGTCGTCGTTGCGAAAGTGGAGGCGATCCGGCCGCACCCCGACGCCGACCGGATCCGCCTCGTCGACGTCGACGCCGGAGGTGGCGACACACTGCAGATCGTCTGCGGAGCGTGGAACTTCTCCGAAGGCGACCTCGTACCGCTCGCACCCGCCGGCGCCGTGCTTCCCGGAGGCTTCGAGATCTCCCGCCGCAAGATGCGCGGCGAGTGGTCCAACGGGATGCTCTGCTCGGCGCCGGAGTTGGAGCTTCCCGAACAGGAAGGTTCCGCCGGGGGGCTTCTGATCCTGCCGGCCGGCCTTGCAGCGCCGGGCACGCCGCTGGTCGAGGCGATGGGCCTCCACCCCGACGTTGTGTTCGACCTGGACGTCAGCCCGAACCGGCCGGATGCGCTCTGCATGGCGGGCATCGCCAGAGACCTGGCAGCGCGGCTCGGCCAACCGTGGACCTTGCCGGCAGAGCCGGCTCCGCCGGCCCCCTCCGCAGGCGTGCCGGACGCGGTGGTCTCGGTCGAATGCGGAGACCTCTGCCCCCGCTTCACCGGCACCGTCATCGAGGGAGTCCCGCAGGGTCCCTCGCCCGCCTGGATCGCCAGACGGCTCACGATGGCCGGCATGCGCCCGATCAACGCTGTGGTCGACGTCTCCAACTACGTCATGCTCGACCTCGGCCAACCGAACCATGCCTACGACCTGGACCGGCTGGGGGGCGGGGGGATACTCGTGCGAAGGGGGCGCCCCGGCGAGACCCTCGTGACCCTCGACGGGGTAGAGCGGTCGCTTCAACCCGGCGACTGCGTCATCGCGGACGCGAACGGCGACGGTGTCGGCGTCGGCGGGATCATGGGAGGAGCCGACTCGGAGATCTCAGGATCCACCAGCCGGGTCCTGCTCGAGGCGGCGTGGTTCACCCCCATGGCAATCGCCAGGACCGGCAAGCGTCTCGGGCTCGGCTCGGAGGCCCGTTCGCGCTTCGAAAGGGGTGTCGACCCGGATGTCACGCTCAACTCGGTGGAGCGCTTCGTCGGGCTCCTCGCGTCGGTCGCCGGCGCCGGATCGCTGAGGCGCGGGCGCACGACCGACGTGGTCGACAGCTCAGCGCTTCCCGCGACCACGACCGTTCAGCTGCGCGTGCATCGCGTCAACTCTCTGCTGGGGACCGACTTGCAGGAAGAGGAGGTCGTGTCCCTCCTGGAGCCGATCGGCTTCAAGGCTCGCGGCGCGGGCGACTCTACGGGGAGCCTCGACGTGACCATCCCCTCGTGGAGGCTGGACTCCGACAGGGAGATCGACGTCGTCGAGGAAGTCGCGCGGATGTGGGGGTACGAGCGGATCGACCGGACCGTGCCCTCCGGTGCCGCTGGACGAGTCGGCGGTCTGACGCGCCGCCAGCGGGAGAGACGCCAGATCCGCCAGGTGCTGGCCGGCGCCGGTTTCGACGAGGCGTGGACGACCACGTTCCTCGCGCCGGGGGATCTCGAGCGCGCCGGCCTGGATCCCCGTGCGGTCGAGGTGGAGAACCCGCTGGACAGGTCCGAGTCGATCCTGCGCACGTCGCTTTTGCCCGGACTGCTGAAGGCGGCACGGTTCAACCGCGACCGCCAGGCCGGCGACATCTTCCTGTTCGAGATCGGGCGCGTGTTCGCGCTGCCGGCGGGGGACCAGGCGACGCCGGAGGAGTCGGAACATCTCGGTGTGATCATCGCTCCCGCCTCCGCCGCGACGGCGAACTCCGACGGGTCCGCTGCCTACGCCGCTGCAGCGACCTGGAGGACGTTGAGCGAAGCCCTGGGACTCGAACATGGCTCCATGACGCCCGAGCAGACCGGCGGATGGCATCCCGCTCGCGCCGTCAAGCTCGCCGGCCCGTCAGGATCTGCGCTCGGGGTCGCAGGAGAGGTCGATCCCGACGTCCTCGCCGCCTACGGGATCGCCGGGCGGGTGGGGTTCCTGTCGCTCTCCCTGGACGCCGTCTACGAGCACCCTCGACTACCACGGGAAGCCAAGGCGGTGAGCCGGTTCCCGGCGAGCGACATCGACCTCGCGTTCGTCGTAGCGGAGCCAGTCCTGGCGGCCGAGGTCAGGAAAACGCTGGACCAGTCGGCCGGGGACGTGCTCGAGGACGTCTGGCTGTTCGACGTGTTCCGCGGTGTCCAGATCGGCGACGGCAACAAGAGCCTGGCGTTCCGCCTCAGGTTCCGCGCCAGCGACCGGACCCTCGGTGAGAGCGAGCTGGCCGACCTACGGAAGCTGGCCATCGAATCGGTCACCGCCAGGTTCGAGGCGTCGCTGCGAAGCTGACGCAACGGGGCGTGAGCGACCCGTGTGCATCACTATGCAGTCTTGTGTATAGTCTTGCGCTGTGTCCGCCAAGTTGAAGGTAGGGGTCTTCGGAGCCTCGGGGTACGCGGGCGCCGAGCTACTGCGACTCGCGGCCGGCCATCCAGCGATGGACGTGGTCCTCGCCACCGCCGACACGCAGGCGGGAGGCAGGGTTGCGGACCTGTATCCCAGCCTGGCCTCGGCGTACCGGTCGCTGGTTTTCACGGCTTCCGACAAGAGCGAGGCGGACGGTCTGGACCTCGTCTTTCTCGCGATGCCCCACGGGGCTTCGCAGGATCTCGTCCCGGATCTCCTGGAACGCAACGGCACCGTCGTCGACCTCGCCGCAGATTTCAGATTGTCCGACACCTCGCTGTATCCCGTCTGGTACGGCGAGGAGCACCACCATCCGGAACTACTCGAACAAGCGGTGTACGGGATACCTGAGCTGTTCAAGGAAGCATTGCCCGGAGCCAGGCTCATCGCCGCCCCGGGCTGCTACCCGACCGCGGCAGCCCTCGCGCTGGCCCCTTTGGCGAGAGCAGGGGCCATCGAGGCGACAGGAGTCGTCGTCGACGCGGCCAGCGGCGTCTCGGGGGCGGGGAGGGCTCCCAAACCCAGCACCCACTTCAACACGGTCGACGAGGACTTCACCGCGTACGGGCTGCTGACTCACCGGCACACTCCGGAGATCGAGCAGGCCGCCGGCGTGGAGGTTCTCTTCACCCCGCATCTCGCGCCGATGAACCGTGGGATCCTCGCCACCTGCTACGCGCGCCCTGCCTCTTCAGGGACTGCCGCGCCGGATCCGCTGCGTGTGCTGGAGGACTTCTACGCGGGCGAGCCGTTCGTCGTGGTCGACGAACGCTTGCCCTCGACCAAAGCCACGCTCGGTTCGAACTGCGCCCACATCACCGCTCGGACAGACAGCCGCACCGGCTGGATCGTCGTGATATCGGCCATCGACAACCTCACCAAGGGAGCTGCCGGCCAGGCGATCCAGTGCGCGAACATCGCGCTCGGCCTCGAGCAGACGACCGGCCTTCCCTTGGTCGGCCTCTACCCGTGACCGGCGGCGCCTTGGCTCCCCAAACCGATATCGATCCCGCCACGAAAGCCGGCGTGTTGATCGAAGCGCTCCCTTACATACGCCGGTTCTGGGGACGCACCGTGGTCGTCAAGTACGGGGGCAACGCGCTCGCAGCGGCCGGGGACGGCGGGCACGAGGACGCGCTGTCCTCGTTCGCGAGCGACGTGGTCCTGATGCGTTCCGTGGGGATGCGCCCCGTTGTCGTGCACGGCGGCGGACCGCAGATAGGCGATCTGATGGCGCGCCTGGGCAAGGTCCCCGAGTTCGTCGACGGGCTGCGCGTGACCGACGCAGAAACCCTCGACATCGCGCGCATGGTCCTGGTCGGCAAGGTGAACCGCGACATCGTCAGCGCGATCAACGTGCACAGCCCTCTCGCGGTTGGCGTCTCGGGTGAGGACGCCGGCCTGATCAGCGCGCAGGCCCGCGACCCGCAACTCGGTTTCGTCGGCGACGTCGCGTCCGTCAACCCGGACCTGCTGCTGCGGTTGGTCGCCGAGGATCTGATACCTGTCGTAGCGACCATCGGAACCGACGACACCGGGCAGGCGTACAACATCAACGCCGACACTGCGGCAGGCGCGGTTGCGGAAGCCCTGAACGCCGCGAAGCTGGTCTACCTCACGGATGTCGACGGGATCCGCCGCGACCGTCACGACCCGGCTTCGAGGATCTCGACCGCCACGGACGCGGAGCTCGAAGTGATGCTTTCCGACGGCACCGTCGACGGCGGGATGATCCCGAAAGTCCGCTCGTGCGTGAGGGCCGTTCGGAACGGTGTCGGCCAGGCGCACATCCTCGATGGCCGGCTGCCGCACTCGTTGCTGCTCGAGATCTTCACACGGGAGGGGATCGGCACCATGATCACATCCGGAGCGATCCGATGAGCGCCTCGCCTGCTGCGGCGACCCGGCTGATGGACACCTACCCGCCGCAGCCGGTCACGTTCGTGCGGGGTGAGGGCAGCCGCGTCTGGGACGACTCGGGCAAGGTCTACCTCGACTTCCTCAGCGGTCTCGCCGTCACATCCCTGGGTCACGCGCACCCCGCGGTCGCGGACGCGATCTGCGACCAGGCACGAACCCTCCTGCACGTGTCGAACCTCTTCGCGACGTTTCCGCAGCAGGAGGTGGCCGCCACGCTGAACCGCCTCGTCGACGCCGGCGACGGGAAGGTGTTCTTCTGCAACAGCGGTGCCGAAGCCAACGAGGCCGCGATCAAACTCGCGCGCCGCTGGGCGGGACCTGGGCGCCACGTGGTTGTGAGCGCGTACGGGTCGTTTCACGGCCGGACGCTCGCGACCCTCCATGCGACCGGCCAGCCGACCAAACACGAGCCGTACCAGCCGTTGCCCGAGGGTTTCCGTCACGTCGCCTGGCAGGATGCCGCGGCGCTCGCGTCCTCGCTGGACCCCAGCGTCGCGGCGGTGCTCCTCGAAGCGGTGCAGGGCGAGGGTGGCGTCAACCCTGCCGGCGCCGAGTACTTCAGCGACGTCCGCAGGCTCTGCGACGAGCGCGGCGTGCTGTTCATCGTCGACGAGGTGCAGACCGGCCTCGGGCGCACAGGGGAGTGGTTCGGCTTCCAGAACTACGGCGTTCTTCCCGACGTCGTCACCGTCGCCAAGGCGCTCGGGAACGGGATGCCGATCGGAGCCTGCTGGGCGCGCGACGACGTCGCGTCGGCGTTCGGTCCGGGCGACCACGCCACGACGTTCGGCGGTCAACCCCTGGCGGCGTCTGCGGCACGTGCGGTCCTCGCGGTGATGGAGTCGGAGGACGTGCCGCGGCGGGCGAGGGAGGCGGGTGCGTACCTGACGTCGAAGCTGTCCGAGGTCGAGGGGGTACGGGAGGTGCGGGGGATGGGACTCCTCGTCGCCGTGGAGCTGGAGGACGGGAAAGGAGCCGGCGACGTCGCGGCTCACGCGCTCGATCTCGGTCTGGTCGTGAACGCGGTGACCGCGTCGGCGCTGCGGCTGGCCCCGTCATTGCTGGTCACAGAAGGGGAGATCGACGAAGCGGTGGGCATTATCGCCCGTGCGATCGACAGGGTCGGCGAGCAATGATGCGCTCGTTTCTGGATATGGATGACCTGACCCGCGACGAGCTGGCTCAGGTATTCGATCTCGCAGAGGCTCCTACGCGGCCGGTCCTGGCGGGGCGGGGTGCCGCTCTCATCTTCGAGAAACCGTCGAACCGGACCCGCAACTCGACGGAGATGGCGGTGGTGCAGCTCGGAGGGCATCCCATAACGATCCGCGGGGACGAGATCGGACTCGGTGTCCGCGAGTCGGTCGAGGACGTGACGAGGGTTCTGGCCCGGTATCACGCCGTTGTAGCCGCTCGTGTCTTCGACCACACCCTGCTCGAGTCGATGGCCCGCGTCGGCGAGGTCCCGATCGTGAACCTGCTCTCGGACCACTCTCATCCCTGCCAGGTGCTCGCAGACCTGCTGACCCTCCGCCAGCGGTGGGGGAGCCTCCAAGGCCGGAGCCTCGCCTGGGTGGGTGACGGCAACAACGTGGCCCGCAGCCTGGCCCTGGGTTGCGCGTTGGCTGGCATGGAGATTCGCCTTGCGTGCCCGCCTGGCCACGAACTGGACGAGGCGTCGGTGGACGGGGCCCGGGCTTCAGGGGGTTCGGTGGTGCCGGAGCGGGACCCTCGCGCTGCGGTCGAGGGCGCCGATGCTGTTTACACCGACGTGTGGGTCTCGATGGGCCAGGAGGCAGAGGCGGCGGAGCGCCAGGACGCCTTCGCCGGCTACCAGGTCAACGCCGAGCTCATGGCCGCCGCGGCGCCCGGCGCCGTCTTCCTGCACTGCCTTCCGGCGCACCGGGGCCTGGAGGTGACCGCCGAGGTGATCGACGGCCCGGCAAGCGTGGTCTTCGACCAGGCGGAGAACCGCATGCACGCGGCTCGCGGCCTGTTGATGTGGCTTCTCGACGCGCGAGACAGATGAGGTTGTCGAAGAACCAGCGCCACCACCGGATCGAGCAGATCCTCGAGCAGTCTGCTGTCACGAGCCAGGCACAACTCGTGGAGCTGCTCGCCAAGGCGGGAATCCCCGCCACTCAGGCGACGGTGTCGCGCGATCTCGAGGAGATCGGTGCGGTGAAGGTCCGCGCCGCAGGAGGAGAAGCCGTCTACGCGATCCCCGAGCATCCCAAGGACCGTGTCGCACCGGGCGACCACCTGAGAAGGGTCCTCGGCGAGTGGGTTGTCGAGGTGGCGTCGTCCGCCAACCTGGTCGTTGTGCGGACCCCCCCGGGTTCCGCTCACGTGGTCGCCTCCGCCCTCGACAGGGCATCGCTCGCCGGCATCGTCGGCACCGTCGCCGGCGACGACACCATCCTCGTGGTCGCGGCGGAGAGGACCGGCGGCGCGGGGCTCGCCCGGCGCCTGCGCAATCTCGCCGGCCTGTGAACACCCGAAGGCCATAACCTCCGAGACAAGAAGAAAGGTAGCTCCGATAGTGGCGAAGAGAGTTGTGCTGGCCTACAGCGGGGGATTGGACACGTCGGTGGCCGTCCGCTGGATGATCGAGGAGATGGGCGTCGAGGTGATCGCCGTCGCCGCCGACGTCGGCCAGGGAGGAGACTGGGAGGCGATCAAGCAGCGCGCGGTCGCTGCCGGCGCGGTCGAGGCGATCGTGCTCGACCTGCGCGACGAGTTCGCCGACGACTTCGTGGCCCCCGCGCTGCGCGCGAACGCGAAGTACGAGGGGAAGTACCCGTTGATCTCGTCGCTGTCGCGGCCGATCATCGTGAAGCACCTCGTCGCCGCAGCGCGACAGCACGGAGCGGACGCGGTGGCGCACGGCTGCACCGGTAAAGGCAACGACCAAGTCCGCTTCGAAGTCTCCACGGCTGCCCTCGCTCCCGACCTCGAGGTCATCGCACCCGTACGCGGGTGGGGCATCACACGCGAGGAGTCGATCGAGCTGGCCGAGAAATGGGGCATCCCCATCACGGTCACCAAGTCGAGCCCCTACAGCATCGACCAGAACCTGTGGGGCCGCACGATCGAGTGCGGGATCCTCGAAGACCCCTGGGAGCAACCGCCGGAGGAGGTGTTCGAGCTCACGACGCCGACCGCCACTGGTCCGACGGAGATCGTGATCACCTTCGAGCAGGGGCTTCCAGTCGCTCTCGACGGAAAGCGCATGTCGTTCGCGGAGCTGATCGGGGAGGTCGACCGCATCGTCGGCTCATACGGCTGGGGCCGGATCGACATGGTCGAGAACCGCAGGGTCGGGATCAAGAGCCGCGAGGTGTACGAGTGCCCCGGCGCGCTGGCGCTCTTGATGGCGCACGCTGACCTCGAGGACCTCACTCTCGAGCGGGACCTCGCGCACGAGAAGGCGCGGCTCGAGCCGCGCTACGCCGAACTCGTCTACGACGGCCTGTGGTACTCGCCGCTGAAGCAGGCGCTAGATGCTTTCGTCGACGAGAGCCAGAAGTTCGTGAGCGGGGACGTGAGGCTTCATTGCGAGTTGCCGGGTCGTTGCATCGTGGCGGGCCGGCGAAGCGATGTGAGCCTGTACGACTACTCGCTCGCCACCTACGAGGCGGCTGACCGCTTCCGCCACCAGGACGCCGAGGGGTTCGTGCGTCTCTGGGGGCTCGGCGTGTCGACCTGGGCCGCCCGCCAGGTCAACCGCTCGTGACGCTTTGGCAGGGGCGCTTCGGGTCGGGCGCCCCGGCGGAGGAACTGCTCGCCTACACGGTGAGCCTTCCCTACGACAAGCGCCTGGCCGCCGACGACGTCACCGGCTCGAAGGCGCACGTTCGCGGCCTCGTGGCGGCGGGGATCCTCACCGACGGCGACGGGAAGATCCTGCTCGCCGCTCTCGACCGGGTCGCTGACGAGCTCGCCACGGGCACCTTCGAGTTCAGACCCGGCGACGAGGATGTCCATACCGCTGTGGAGCGCAGGGTCACCGAGCTGGCAGGTGAAGTGGGGGCCCGCCTCCACACGGGGCGCAGCCGCAACGACCAGGTCGCCACCGACCTCCGCCTCTTCACCAAGCGCGAGCTTCTCGCGGTGGCCCGACGGATCGTCGGGCTGCAACGTGTGCTTCTCACCCGCGCGGAGGAGGCCGGCGACAGCTACCTGCCCGGCTACACCCACCTGCAAAGAGCGCAGCCGGTCCTGCTGGCACACCACTTGCTGGCGCACGGCTGGGCGCTCGCAAGGGACGTGGACCGAATCGAGGACACCCGGCGCCGTCTCGACGTTTCGCCCCTCGGCGCCGGCGCTCTTGCCGGGAGCTCGCTGCCCCTCGAGCCGGATCTCGTCGCTGCCGAGCTCGGCTTCGCGCGGCGGTTCGAGAACTCACTCGACGCGGTCTCCGACCGCGACTTCGTAGCCGAAGCGCTGTTCGACCTCGCTCTGCTCGGGGTCCACCTCTCCCGCCTGGGGGAGGAGATCGTGCTGTGGTCGAGCGAGGAGTTCGGGTTCGTCTCCCTCGCGGACGAGTACGCCACCGGGAGCTCCATGCTCCCGCAGAAGAAGAACCCCGACATAGCCGAGCTTGCACGCGGCCGTTCCGGGCGCCTCCTCGGGCACCTCACCGGTTTCCTGGCCACGCTCAAGGGGCTGCCCCTCGCTTACAACCGGGACCTGCAGGAGGACAAGGAGCCCCTGTTCGACTCGCTCGACCAGGTCTCAGGCGCACTGTCCGCGCTGTCCGGTCTTTTGGCAACCGCTACCTGGCACCCCGAAAGGATGCGTGAAGCGGCCGACACCCCCTACGCAGCCGCGGTCGACCTCGCCGAGTGGCTGGTCGAACGGGGCCTCCCCTTCCGGCAGGCACACGGCATCGTGGGTGCCCTCGTACGCGACGCCGTCCAACGGCACGTCCCGCTCGCCGAGCTCGTCGAGGCGCATCCAGCGCTCGGTGCGGAGGCGGTCGAGTTGCTGGCGCCCGGCGTGGCGGTGACCCGCCGCACGACGCCGGGCGGAGCCGGGCCCGCACCGGTGTCGGAGCAGCTCAAGCGCTTCGCCTCCCATCTCGAGGAAGCCGAGGGCCGCTTGATGAGCCTCGCAGAGTCGCCCATGGCCCGGACTTCGTTCGATTCGGATGGGACCGCGTAGCAAGTCCAGGCGGCTCGGTAGGACGTTCTATACGGGTTCGCCGCTGGTCGTCGCTCCGCTCCTGCTCAACAAGCTTCTCGTCACCGCCGACGGACGCTCCGGGCGCATCGTCGAGGTCGAGGCGTACTGGGGCGCCCAGGACCCCGCCAGCCACGCCTACCGCGGGCGTACTGCCCGCAACGCGACCATGTTCCGCCGGGGCGGGCATCTCTACGTCTACCTGAGCTACGGGATGCACTGGTGCGCCAACGTGGTCTGCGGTCCCGAAGGTGAGGCCCAGGCCGTGCTCTTGCGTGCGCTCCAGCCGGTCGAGGGCCTCGACCTGATGCGAGCGGCGCGCTGGCGGGACCAGCGGCGCCGCGACGATCGCGACCTGTGCCGGGGGCCCGGGCGGCTGTGCCAGGCGATGGGGATAGACCGGTCCGACGACGGGATCGACCTGACCCGGCCGTCCTCGCCGGTCTGGATCGCCGACGACGGGGTCGCCCCGCCCGAATCGCCGGCGGGCACCGCTCGGGTCGGCATCTCGGTGGGGACCGACCTCCCGTGGCGGTTCGCCGTGGGGGATCACCCAGGTCTGTCCCGGCCTGTGGTACGCCGGTCGGGCTGAAATTCCTCGGTCCCCGGCGGGCAGGAGATCCGCGCGCCGCCGCGGAATCCTCATCGGAAGCCTTTCGTTTCGGCGTGCCCCCCTGATGACCTGCCCAGCCCCCGCCCCGAGCCCCCGCCCGGCCTCTTTGGAAGGGGGCGGGTGAGGCTACCGAAGGCACTCGCCGGCTGCGTTGCCGCCCTCATGGCGGCGGGTGTGGCGACCGCGGCGACGGTTTCCCCGCCGCGCCCCGGATCCGCCATCTCCCAGGCCGCCTTCGGATCCGAGGCCGGCCAGGGCAAGGGGTCGGCGGTGGGCTACCTGCACGCGGGCATGCGGGCCCCGGCCTCTGGTATCCCGGTCGGCACGCTTCCGCCCGTCGCCGCAGGAGATTCCGGTGGGGCAGGGTCGTCGGTGCCTGCGTCGTTGCCAGTGCCGCGGGCCGGCCAGCTGCCGTCGGTGGCGGGGCTGCGGACGCTGCACAGCGCCGACGCCATCGTCATGTTCTCGAATCCGATGAGCAGCGCCCAGCAGGCCCGCCTGTCGCACCTGAAGGGTGTGACCGCCGTCAACATCGCCGACACCGGGACCGTCAACCTCGCCGGGGCGCAGGTCGTGACCTACGGCGTGGACCCGGCCACCTTCCGGGCGTTCACGCCGCAGTCGAGCGCCTCGGTGGACAGGCTCTGGCAGTACCTGGCGGGGGGAGCGCTCGTCTCCTCGTACGACATGGCCACCGACCGCCACCTGCAACTGGGGGTTGAGGACTCGATCACCCCTGCGGGGTCCAACCAGTCGACCCAGGGATGGATGGGCGCGTTCGCTTCGCTCGGCCTGCCGGGCGTCGACATGGTCGTGGACAAGGCGTACTCGTCGGACCTGGCGCTTTCTCCCAACACCGCCGCTGTCGTCAGCGCCCCGAGCGTCGCCGGGGCGAGCCTCCAGAGCGAGATCGAGCAGGCCCTCCCCGGCACCACGGTCGAGCTGCTGAGGCCGTCCCAGGTGCAGATCACCGGTGGCAACCTGCTCGGCAGCTCGACCCGGGCGAGGATCGTGTCAGCCGCCCTGTCGAAGGTGGGCCAGCCGTACGTGTGGGGCGCCGCCGGCCCGGACCAGTTCGACTGCTCCGGTCTGGTGCAGTGGGCGTTCCGCCAGGCCGGGATCCTCATGCCGCGAACGGCCGCCGAGCAGTTCCTCACCGGCGTGCACATCCAGCTGTCGCAGGCCCAGCCCGGTGATCTTCTGTTCTGGACCTACGACCCCAACGATCCGACCTTCGTCGACCACGTCGCCGTCTACCTGGGCAACGGGATGATGGTGGAGGCCCCCCACACGGGCCTCGACGTCCAGGTCGTGCCCGTTCCCACCGCCAACATGGCCGGGGTGGTGCAGGTAGTCATCCGGTAGCGGGTGATCCGACGCCGATGGCGGGCGGCGTATCTGATACGGTGAGGTTCCGCTTCGAAGGCCGCCGCCTCCCCGGGTCGACCCAGGTTGACACTCCACCGGGCAGCCGGTAGGCTGAGAAGCCGCCCCTGAGAGCCGTAAGGCGTTCTCGGGGGATTCCCAAAGGGCCGCGGTTCGAACCGCGGCCTCCGGGACCAAGTCGGAGAGACACCTCCGGCCCTTCTTCTGGAAGGGCCGTGTGCGCTCCGCAGCAGTGCTCCTTGAAAACGGAACAGAGGAAGTTAAAAGCTAGTGCGGGCATCTCCGCGCCGGTCTCGATCGGTGCTGTGATGCCATCAATTCAGCATTAGACGGACAACATTCCGTCCGATGCCAGTTGGACAAGTTCGCCAGAGCTTGTCCGGCTCTCTGGTTTGCTCGCCCTCGTGGTGAGTAGATCTCGATGGAGAGTTTGATCCTGGCTCAGGACGAACGCTGGCGGCGTGCTTAACACATGCAAGTCGAACGGGGTCCATCCGGTAGCAATACCGGTGAAGACCTAGTGGCGAACGGGTGAGTAACACGTGAGCAACCTGCCCCGAAGACCGGGATAACAGCGGGAAACCGCTGCTAATACCGGATGTCCCCACCGGATCGCATGGTCTGGTGAGGAAATGGATTCCGCTTCGGGAGGGGCTCGCGGCCTATCAGCTTGTTGGTGGGGTAACGGCCCACCAAGGCGACGACGGGTAGCTGGTCTGAGAGGACGATCAGCCACACTGGGACTGAGACACGGCCCAGACTCCTACGGGAGGCAGCAGTGGGGAATATTGCGCAATGGGCGAAAGCCTGACGCAGCAACG
>DATLUM010000137.1 GCA_035533095.1 Acidimicrobiales bacterium
AGGAAGGGATGGGTTCTGACCGGTTGACGTTGCGGCGGGGGGCCCGGTGGCCTGCGGCTGTCCGGGCGTGCTGTCCTGCGGTCGCGGACACGGCTACAGCTCGGGGACGCCGGGATCGTGGCGGTGCGGTTCGGCGTAGCCGAACGCCTTCTGGCGGGCCAGCGTCACCTCATACAGCCGGCGGGCATCCGCCGGCCTCACGCCGGCCGCGGCGGCGATCTCCGCCCAGGTAGCGCCCGCCTTGCGGGCGGTCTCCATGGCCAGCCAGCGGTGCCGGCGCATCCGGTCCTCCAACTCCCGCCGGGCCGCCAACGCCAAAAGCGCCTCGTCCTTCGATGGCGTCCGGCCAAGGACGGCAGCGATCTCGACGTCGACCACCGCGGCCAACACATCCGAAGACGCCCACCGATCCAGCGGCTGGCCGGTCATCGGGCGTCTCCCGGTGTGACAGCCATCCGCTCGATCGCCGATCGGGGCACCCGCAGCAGCCGGCCCAGGCGCTGCACCGGCAGGCCACTACGGCCTCCGGTGTGCCGCCACTGCTGAGCCAGCAGATAGGCCGAGGTGCGCCCGATCCGCAAGACCCGGGCCGCCTCCTCGACGGTCAAGAACTCCGGCAACTCCTCCAGCGGCATCTGTGACCTCCCGTAATGAGGGCCACCGGGCCGCCAGCTATCGGTCTGGTGCATCGCGCAAGGACCTCCTCACCCGGCACCGAACTCGTGTCATTCCCGGGGAATGACACGCCCTCCGACCCGGTGGATGCGGACCCGACGGGCCCTCTCACGAGAATCCAGAGGAGTGTCACTTCCCGGAAGTGACACTCCCCTGGAGAAGGATGAGAGAGGTCGTCATCGCATAACTGACGCCCGCCCCGCTGTACGATGAAGACCGCATTTGGCGGCCGATCCCGGCCCGGCTCGAGGCTCCGCCGGGCCCGGGGACGCCGAAAGAGCCTCCTCCACGACGCTCTCGTCTCTGGAGGTGCTTCCATGCCCGCCCGCCGCCACTTCGGCTCAGTCCGAAAGCTCCCATCCGGCCGCTACCAAGCCAGCTACTGGCACGAGACCGTCCGCCACGTAGCCCCGCAGACCTTCGCTTCGAAGAGCGAAGCTCAAGCCGCGCTGGCCGCCATGGAGGCGGACATCCTGCGCGGGGTGTGGATCGATCCGTCGGGCGGGAGGGTCACCTTGGCCAAGTGGGCCGACGGCTGGCTCACATGTCGTACCGACCTACGGCCGGTCACCTGGGCCAAGTACCGCCACATGCTCGACCGCCATGTCCTGCCGATACTCGGCGATCAGGAACTGGCGAAGCTCCGACCCTCGGCTGTCCGCTCGTGGTACATGGGAATGAGAGCGAGATACAAGACCACAGCCGACGACGCGTACCGGATGTTGCGGGCCATCCTCACGACCGCCGTCACGGACGGGCTCATCCCCAAGAACCCGTGCCGGGTTAAGGGAGCCGGACAGGCACGATCGGCTGAACGCCCTACTGCGTCAGTCGCAGAGGTCATTGCCGCAGCAAAAGCCACTCCCGATCATCATCGGCTGGCAGTGCTCCTGCCTGCTTGGTGCCAGCTACGGCGAGGAGAAGTCCTCGGTCTGCAGCGTCGCGACATCGATCTCTTGCACAGCACCATCCGGATCGACCGCTCCGTAGTGCGGCCGATGTCCGGAGAACTCGTCGTCGGGCCGCCGAAGACGTCAGCGGGCCGACGCAGCATCGCCGTGCCCTCGAACGTCCTCCCCGCCTTGACGCAGCACCTCGAGAGATACGTTGGTCCGAATCCCGAGGACTGGCTCTTCACCTCCGAGGCCGGCGGGCCCATGCTGCCGAGCACACTCAACCGGATATGGCAGCGCACCCGGGAGGTGATCGGACGGCCCGACCTCTTCTACCACGACCTCCGCCACTCCGGGCTCACCTGGTCCGCTGCGTCCGGTGCCTCGATCGCGGAACTGATGCGTCGTGGTGGGCACGCCAACCCAACAGCCGCCCTTCGGTACCAGCACGCGACGGAAGATCGGGACCGTGCCATCGCCGACGCTCTGGCTGATCTCGCAGTCGGGACGGTGACTCCTCTGCGAACGGCGCCGGCCCGGCCTGCACGAGCCCGATCGCCAAAGGCCTAGAAGCCGATCTCAGGGCCGCGAGACGGGGTTTCGGGCGTACCCGACGGCCCAGTTGTCCAAGGGGAGGGGGAGGGGTGGCCACGGCCCCGCTGCTGCGGGTAAGCGGGCCCTGTCGGCGTCTGGATGCTGCGAGTCACTTCCGGGACCGAGGGTGGAACTGTCTCTCGTGCGATCTCCGCCCGCAGCGCGCTACTCCAACTGCGCATCGTCTCCTTGACCTGCGCAATGCGTTTGCTATCTACGCCATAGCCGGCGAAGTCTTCCTCCGGGAAGCGGTCAACGCCGGCGAGAGCCTCGGCGAACCATCCTTTGCTGAAGCCTCGATCCGCCTCGCTGCCGAGGCGGATGAGCTCTTCCCTGGTGAACCGGCCGCTGTCGAGGATCCCGGCAAGGTCCAAGTAGTCCCGGGCCTCCCCTCGGCTGAAGACAGTGGCCACCTTCGACGACACGGCATCTCGCTCCGCCAGCACCGGTCCGACGGACAACTGGACAGGGTCCAACTGGCGGAAGTCGGCAGCCAGGTCGACGGTTGCGATCCTGCCTGCTTGGGGGTCAGTTACCTGGATGCGGGCGAAGGCCTCGGCTCGTCGAGGGACAGCGACATCCAGCCCGTCCGTCCGGTACGCCTTGCAAACGGCGTCCACGGCCCGAGTGAACTCCTCCCGGTCCCATCTGTCGGTGAAGAGATCGATGTCCTCGCTCAGCCGGTCCACGAGCTGATGAGCCTGGAGCGCGTAGCCACCGGCGAGGACGAACCCGTATGAACTCAAGGCTGAGAGGCCCACTCGAGCGAGACGCTCCTGGAGTTCGTCCACGGATCCGAGCTAAGCGGCTGAAACCAGTTCCGGGAAGCGGCCCTGCCAGTTCTCCCGGATGCGTCGGGGAAGGAACAGGCGGGGCCACACCTCGACCAGGACAGCTCCGTTGACGAAACGAGCCACTTCGGCGGTCGTTGCTGCCTCTCGCAGCACCCGCTCGTAGACCACCCGGCGATCGGCGTCCCGGGCCAGGTCGTATGTCCGCCTTGGGCCCCAGTCGATCGTGGTCGGCAGCTCGATTCGCCCATCGGTTGGCCCGGTGAGGTCGGCCAGGCGGGCCGGCGGATCCGGGTACGGCCGGTGGTCGCCGTAATGGCGTTCTTCGGGGGCGACCTGGTCGCTGCTGGCCATGGCTCCAGTGTGCCGGAACCCAGTGACCCTCACAGTCCTTAGAGACCCGTTCGCGGAAGCGGCGGCCGATTCGTTCGCGCACGCAGCGCGCACGACGGCCAATTCGACCTTCTCGAACGACCCGGCCGGACGGCCAAAAATAGCCTCTGACCAGCACCGGAGCGCAGCACCCCCAACGGGATTCGAACCCGTGCTGCCGCCTTGAAAGGGCGGTGTCCTAGGCCGCTAGACGATGGGGGCAGAAGGAGCAGAGCCTATCCGGGCGGGACTGCGCTAACGGAGCTTCGGCAGGACCTCCTCCACCAGCATCCGCCGGGATTCGCGAGCCGCGTCCCGGTCCATGCCGATCCCCCCTCCGAGCAGCACGAGCTTGTCCAGGCCGAGCTCCAGCAGCTGGGCGAGGCGCTCCGTGCAGTACGACGGTGGCCCGGCCACGGCGAAACGATCCACCGTTTCCGCCGGCAGTCCTTGGCTCTGCGGAGAGCCGTGGGTGAAGTGGCGGTGCATGTCGTAGCGGTCGTGCACGCCGGCAAGCACGTCCCTGTCGGCGTCGTTGACGGGCCCCGCCACCTTGCCATGCATCACCGAGAACCTCGCAAACGACGCAACCCCGCCGCCGACGAGCTCCCTCGCACGGTCCCTGTCTTTGTGCACGACGACAGGTAGGTACGCGCCGAGCGGCATCCGATCACCGATCCCAACGGAGCGCGCCTCCCCGATCGCCCACTTCATGCGCTCGGGGTCGGAGCCGACGGCGAACGTGATGCGGTCGGCGACACGCGACGCGATGCCGATCACCTTCGGCCCCGTGGCGGCCACGTCAAGGGGCACCTTCGGGAGTGAACCGGCGGCGATCCATCCGATCCGGCTTCCTGATGGAGCGTCCGCCATGCCGAGGGCGGTGGCGGGCGGGGCAACGCCGGCACCGTCCCGCGATGCGTCAAACGGGACCTCTTCACCGTGCAGGTATCCCTGCAGTCTCACGAGGTAACGCTCGAAGGCTGCAGGCGATGCAGGGGCCAGACCGAGATGGGCGAGCGACGAGTCGCCGCGACCGATACCGAGGACCGCGCGGCCGCCGGATTCGGCCTGTACGGTTCCGATAGCCGTCGCAGTCGCGGCGGGGTGGCGCGTCAACGGGTTGGTGACACCGGTCGCCAGTTTCAGGCGCGACGTGGCAGCTGCTGCAAGCCCGAGATGCACGTAGGGATCGAAGGCGAGGTTCTGCGAGTCGACCAGCGCCCAACCGTCCCAGCCCTCGTCCTCCGCCCGGTGCGCCAGGTCGGCGGTGCGGCCGGGAAGCGACGCTCCCGCGAGCCAGAACTCGGTCACGCGGCAGCGGGAAGTGCCGACGTGTCGATCCCGTAGAGGTCGGCGACGTTTCCGGAGAGGATCGCCTGCTTCTGCTCCGGGCTGAGCTCCTCCGTGTGCTTGTCGAGGAGCTCCTGGCTCCAGGGCCAGGTGGAGTCGGAGTGGGGGAAGTCGTTGGCCCAGAGGAGCCGGTGCCAG
This sequence comes from Acidimicrobiales bacterium, assembly GCA_035533095.1. NCBI lineage: Bacteria > Bacillati > Actinomycetota > Acidimicrobiia > Acidimicrobiales > Acidimicrobiales bacterium. The sequence goes on from DATLUM010000137.1 coordinate 4,817, forward strand.
TTCATGTCGCCGGCGAAGCGGAACGCGGTCCAGTCGTCCTGGAACGTGACGTAGACGTTCTCGGCGAAGTACTCCGACGGCGGGCGGCTCAGTTCCTGTCGGGCGGGTAGCCAGTTGCGGTGCCTGTTGTAGGCGTGGTCCATGCGATACATGAAGTGCGGGACCCAGCCGGCGTCGGCCTCCGCGCACACGACCCGGACGGACGGGTTGCGCTCGAACACGCCGCCGAGAACGAGCATCCCCATGACGTCCTGGCAGCCGCGGACGATGGAGAGGAACGAGTTCATCCTCGGGCCCCGGGTGTGCCCTGCCTTCATGGTGAGGATGTGGAAAGACGGGACCATGCGCAGCGCCACCGTCGCCGCCCAGAACTCGTCGTAGATGGGGGAGTCGTAGTCCTCGACGCCGGGCTGCCCGGGCATCATCACCCCGCGCAGGCCGAGCTGCTTCATGGTCTCCAGGTCCGCGATGCCCTCCTCGGGCGTTCTCATCGCCGTCTGGCCCAGGCCGATCAGGCGATCGGGGCTCGCCGAGCAGTAGCCGGCCATCCACCGGTTGTACGCGTCGAAGCAGGCCTTCTTGTAGTCGAGGTCAGGATGGTTGCAGAGCACCATGCCGATGCTCGGGTAGATGACCTCCGCGGCGACGCCGTCCCGTTCCTGGTCGGCGAGCCGCAGCTGCGGGTCCCACCCGCCCGCATGAAGGTCGGAGAAGCGAGATCCCTTGAGCTTGATCTCCTCGGGCTTCTTGCCGGCGGCTGCCACGGTCCCGAGGGACAGGGGCTTGGGGAACCCGTCGATCACGAACGCGTCGCCGATCTCCTCGCCGCAGTTCTCGAGTCGCGGGGCACGGTCGGCGAATGCCGGGTCGATGTGGTCGACGTAGGTTTCTGCTGGCTCCGTGATGTGTGAGTCCGCAGAGATGATCGGGAAAGTCATGCCTGGCCTCCGGCTTGGTTGTGGTGGCCTCTTGTCGGGTCCTGCCTGGCGCCGCGGACGAGCCTGCCCGGTAGTGCACCGGTCGGTTCGCCGTCGCGATAGGTCTCGATTCCCGACACCACCGTGTGGAGGTAGCCCTGTGCCGGTTGGACGAGGCGCTTGCCGCCGGCGGGAAGGTCGTGGGCGATCCGTGGTGGCTTGTTGCGCAAGTTGTCGAAGTCGATGACGTTCAGATCAGCCTTGTACCCGGGCGCGACGATCCCCCGGTCGAGTAGCCCGACGGCCTCGGCCGTGGCTCTCGACTGGCGGCTCATGACCCAGGGCAGGTCGAACTTTGTTCCCTGCTGGCGGTCCCGCGCCCAGTACGTGATGAGTGTGGTGGTGAAGCTGGCGTCGCAGATGGTGCCGACGTGGGCGCCACCGTCCCCGAGTCCGGGGACGGTGTGCGGATGGCCGAGCAGCTCCGCCGCGGCGTCTAGGTTGCCGTCGAAGTAGTTCAGGAACGGCAGGTAGAGAAGGGTCCTGCCACCGTCTGCGAGGAGCAGGTCGTACATCAGCTCCTCCGGCTCCTGCCCCGCGCGCCGCGCCCTGGCAGAGATGCTGTCGCTGGAGTCGGGCTCGTAGTCGGGGGGATCCCCGAGCTCGAAGATCCGATCGAGCGGCTGGCGAACGCCACCGGGGCGCGCCGCCAGCTCCGCGAGCACCTGGCGGCGGACGTCGGGCTGACCGAGCCGCTCGACTCGCTCGGGCAGTGGAAGGTGTTCCACCGAGCGGTAGGTCTCGGAACCCTTCAGTGGGTTCACCGAGCCCTGCAGGCCGATCATCAGGCCGATCGCCCTGGCAGCGACCTGCGCCCGCATCTGAAGCCCTTCGCGGTTGGCGTCTTCCAACGTCTGGAGCTGGCGTCGGTAGCCCGGGCCTGGGCGGAACTGGGCGAGAGACATCGACAGCGGCCGTCCGGACCGCCGCATCATCTCGAAGAGTGTCGTCATCTCGTCGTCGAAGTCCGGGAAGTCGGAGATGACCTGCAGGACACCGCCGCCGGTCTCCCCGATGGCTTCGGCAATTCCCACCAGCTCCTCGCGTGCCGCGGTCAGAGTCGGTGTGGGCTCACCGCGGCTCGTTCGGTGGTTGAGGGTCCTGCTGGTCGTGAAACCGAGAGCGCCCGCTCGGATCCCCTCAGCGGCGAGGCGACCCATGTCGGCGATCTCCTCGGCACTGGCGGGTTCACGGTCGGCTCCGCGCTGCCCCATCACGTAGAGGCGAAGCGGGCCGTGGCACACCTGCGCCGCGAAGTCGATGTCGTGCGGCCGCCGATCGAGGGCGTCGAGGTACTCGGGGATGCTCTCCCACTCCCAGGTCAGGCCTTCGTGCAGGACCGTGCCCGGTAGGTCCTCGACTCCCTCCATCAGCTCTATCAGCTGGGCGTGATCGGTCGGCCGGACCGGCGCGAATCCGACCCCACAGTTGCCCATCACGACGGTCGTGACGCCGTGAGCAGAGGACGGCTGCAGCCGCTCGTCCCAGGTTGCCTGACCGTCGTAGTGGGTGTGGATGTCCACGAACCCCGGGGCCACCACCGCGCCGTCGGCGTCGATGACCCGCTCTGCGGTGGTCCCGGCGAGACGTCCGACGTCGACGACAACCCCACCGGCGATCCCGACGTCCGCCCTCGTGGCCGCGGATCCGGTGCCGTCGATCAGCGAGCCGCCTCGGATCAGCAGGTCAAAAGCCACGTCGCCTCACCCTCCCCCGGGGTTGCCGGTCAACACCGGTGTGCCGGCTCAGGTTACGGCACCTTCCTCAGTTCTCGAGGGTTTGGATCAAATCGGTGAAGACCGGCTTGCCAGGACGGGCGGTCGCTCCAATTCGCAGCAGCTCATCGACTGCTCGACTCTTCACTCCACAGGTGGACCAAGGCCAGTCACACTCCAAGGTTAGGTCTGACGTTCAGGGGGGCTACGTGGTCCTACTGAGAGGTCTCGACGAAAGAATCAGTGATTGCCCCGCTCACGTTTGCAGGCTGACCTCGGGCCTCGTCACCCGCTCCTGAGATCCCAGACGGTGCCCTCTGGAGTGTCACGCACCTCGACCCCCGCGGCAACCAGTAGATCCCGTATGCGGTCGGCGTCTGCAAAACGACGAGCCTCTCGGGCAGACTCGCGCTCGGCAATCAAGCCCTCCACGTAGACGCCCACCACCTCACGCGGGTCGCGCGCCCCCGTCTCCGCCAGAGATCCGAGGCGCACAACCATCCGGCGCAACGCGGCGCGCCCGCGTTCGCCGGCGTCGGACTGGGTCGTGTCGCCGGCCCATGCTGCGAGCGTCTCGTCGAGTTCCAGGATCGCGCCCACCGCTGTCGCCACGTCGCGAGCCGCGATCGCGCCGTCGAACTCGATCTCGAGCCGGCGGATCTCGCCGTGCAGGGCGGTACGCGGCGCCACGGCAGAGGCCCCGGCCTCGGGCTGGGGAGGCGCGCCGCCAGGTCTTTTCCCCGATGCAAGCGAGGCCAGCGAGCCGATCGGTACCGAATCGCCGGCCGCCAGGACGGCCGACTGGCCCCGCCGGCGCACCGTGACGGTTCCGTTGCCGGCGACAGTGGCGCTGCCCGCGTCCACATCGAGTATCAGCGCGGTGTGCTCGTCCACGCCGAGCACCCACCCGCCGGCGGGAAGCTGCTGTTCGAGCACAGACAGGCGCCTCTCGCCCAGGTAGCAGAAGCGGGTGTCGTGGTTGCCGCCTTCGGCGTTGTCGTAGTGGGGGATGACCGCCACGTCGGGGCCGAGCACAGGCGCGATGAGATCCAGCCCGTCCGCCCATACAGGGTCCGCTCCGACCTTGTAGATCTCGTACACCGGGACTGTGAAGCGGCCGAGCGTCAGCGCCGCCGCGCTGGCGAACACGACGCACCCACCGTGTGCGAGCTTGTCCGCCAGCAGGTCGGGAACGTCCGTCCTGGCCCACTGTTCCAGCGCGTAAGTCGGGCTGCCTGGGCCCGCGAAGACCCACCGCGCAGAGGCGATCTTCGCGATAGAGGTTTCACGCCGGACCAGATCGGCGCTTTCGGTGCGGCGCAACTCGGCCACCTCCACGCGCCGTCCCACACTGGCGGTGAAGTACTCGACCGCTCTGGCGGAGATGTCGTCCGCGTTCATCTGGAAGCCGTAGGGCGTGTCCAACAGCACTGCCGGCACCGGATCCGGCCCGAGCCGTTCGAAGAGGAAACGGTGCGGCTTCACCATCGTCGGCGCCGTCTCGCCCGACCCCATGATGACCAGCAGCCGGGGTGTCACGAGAAGAACCCCGGCTGGGTCGCTGCGTCGAGCAGGTCAGCGACGACATCGGGGTGCTGAGCGTGGAGGTCGTGGTCACCGTCGATCCAATGAACGACCGAGCGCGGCAGCAGCTTCGCAGCGCGTTCGACCGAATCACGCTTGCCTTGCATCCAGCGCTGGTTCGATTCGTCTCGCGCCGGGATGATCAGCACGGGAACGCTCATTTCCGCGAAGCGGGTCGAAGGTTTGTGCTCCCAAAGGTGGCGGAGTATCACCATGTGGTCTTCGCGCGACAGCCACGGGCGGATGGTCCCGTCCGGGAGAAACTCCATGTTGGCGAGGGTCCCTTCTACCCCTTGCTCGGGCCAGCCGGGGTGCGAGTTGCGAATGTGTGATTCGACGCGGGCCGCGGGCATGCCGTCGAGCGGCGGTGGAGCGAGCGCGGCTTCGCACGTCGGCCAGTCGGCGAAACCGTCCGCGAGGTCGTGGGTACCGCCGTCGATCAGAGCGACCGCGCTCACAGCATCCGGGTGGAGCGCGGCGAGCTCGAGCACGACGTTCGCGCCCCAGCTCTGGCCGGCGGCCAGCGGTCTATCCCAGCCGTAGTGATCGACCAGTGCCAGCAGATCGGCGGTCAAGGTCTGGAAGTCGTAACCGTCGCCGGGCTTTTCGGACCGGCCATGACCGCGCTGGTCGACAGCGACGACCGGGTGCCCGGACGCCGCGAGCCGATCGGCGACCCCGTCCCACAGGCGGGCGTTCGACGCGAGACCGTGAACCAGCAGCAAAGGCGTTGCGTCACCGTCGCGGTTCCGGACGATGCAGCTGAGGTTCACCCCTCCCGTGCCGGCGATGGTCTCCCGCCTCGCAGGTACGGGAGCTGGGCTGGTGCTCACCCCGCTCGGTCGGGACCGGCGGAGGTCGGGGTGATAGCGATGATCACGCGCTTCTCGCGCACCATCGCCTCGCGGTAGTCGTCCCAGTCCGGGTGCTCGCCGGCGATCCCGCGGTACAACTCGACCAGAGGTTCCATCGCCTCAGGCAACGACACGATCTCCGCGCGGCCCTCGACCACCACCCACTTCCCGAAGAAGTTGTCCGTGAACGCGCAGAGAGTCACGCGAGGGTCGCGCCTGATGTTGCGCACCTTGAACGCCGCTTCCCGGCTCGACACGACGATCCTCCCCCGATCGTCCACCCCGTGCACCACCGGCGACGGCTGTGGTTCACCGCCGGGACGGCGGGCGATCAGTACCGACCGGTGGTTGGAGCTGAGGAACTCGAGAGCGTCTTGAACGTCCATGGGCTCAAGTCTGGTCTTCCAGCGCTTCTACTACTTCACCGAGCAGGTAGGTCAGCCACTGGTAGAGCGCCTCGTCCGGTGACTCCGGCCGGCGGTTCTCCTCGTCCTCCTGCACGTCGAGATGGGTCCCGAGGACCAGCCGGATGCTGTTGAGAGCGCGCGCCCACGCCAGGAGTTGCTCGCCGGTCAACGCGTCTGAGCCGGCCGTCGAGGCGAGCAGCTCGAACTCCTGGCGATGGCGGTCGACGAGGTCCTCCTGCATCAATCGGCGGTACTCGTCCTGCAACTGAAGGTCCTCCTGCTCGTTGTACGCGGGCGGGAAGAGCCGTTCCAGCACGGGCTGCGTGGGGTCGTCGAGCAGAGCCGCGAACTGCGGCCCGAGGTTGCGCAGGAGGTCGCGCTCGTCACCGTCGAGGTTGAGCTTGTAGGCGTCGCCTGACCTCTGGATGAGCCGGCGTGCGAAGAGCGGCGTCAGCTGTCGTGCTCCATGGTCGCCCACAAGCCGTGCTCGTGGAGGCGGAACACGTCCAGTTCCGCCTTCTCCCTGGGGCCGTGCGACACGACGGCCCTTCCCTTGTAGTGCACGTCGAGCATGAGACTGTGGGCCTTTTCCCGGCTGTACCCGAACAGCTTCTGGAGGACGAATGTGACGTAGGACATCAGGTTTATCGGGTCGTTCCAGACCAGGACCTTCCACGGGCGGTCCGCGGCGGCGACCTCGCCTACTTCGGGTTCCTTGATCTCTACCGGCGCTGCGGTTGGCATCGCGTCAGCTTCCCGCCCGCACGGGCCGGGCCGCTCGGGCCCAGAGCCCCGCGTAGAAGTGGATGACGGCGATGATCACGAGGGCTGCGCCCGCTACGTGGACGGCGACAAGCCCGACGGGGTCACCGTTGAAGTACTGGATGTAGCCGATAACCGCCTGAAGAACGAGCGCACCTAGGAGCAATTGCGCCCTCTTGATGACCGGCCGGGGTGCGCCGGTCCGAGCCAGGTTCCACAGCGCCACGACGGTGACCACGAGAAATATCTCGACCGAAGTGCCGTGCAGCTGTGCAACAGAATGAAGGGAAAGACGGAACCGCTGAGCGGTCGGGTCACCTCCATGAGGACCGGTGGACGTGACGATGGTCCCGAGGGTGACCACCGCGGCTGTGGCGATCAATAAGAGGCGGGACAGGACGATGGTCGAGCGGTCGACGAGCGGTCGGGGTTCGGCCGCCTCGTCGTGGATGCCCGCCCGCTCGTAGAGCACCACAGCGACCGCGAGGAATGCGAGGCCGAGGAGGAAGTGGGCCGAGACGAGCGCTGGCGCCAGCTTGTAGTAGACGACGAGGGCGCCCATGACCACCTCGGCGAACAGGCCGACCACCAGGCCGGCAGACAGCCAGGTGAGGTCCCGCCGGCGGGGCGAACGCAGCAGGGCGGCCGCGAGCGCCCCGATGGAGGCCAACGACACCGCTGCGTTGATCAACCGATTCCCGAACTCCACCCACGCGTGGAACTGCAGCGGCGCCACGACGCCGGTCGCGGTGCAGTTCGGCCAGTCCGGGCAGCCGAGCCCCGACCCCGTGAGGCGGACAGCCGCCCCCGACACGATCGTGACAGCGAGGGCCCACACGGCTGCGGCGGCGACGACCCGGAAGGCCCGCGGCGAAACGCGAGGTAGACGTGCTGTCAGCCCTGCCAGGCCGCCGACGGTCCCGGCCCCCGGGGCGGTCGTCGTCGTGTCGGCCATCGCGACCATCGTAGGACGGGTGGCGCTGCGGCCCCACCCGGCCGCTTTGTTGGCTCCCGGTGGGCTGCCGTAGTCTCGTAGCCCGATGTCGACAGCGGCCCCAACAGCCCTTCCGGGCGAAATATCCCTCGGGCGCCGCCTGGGCGGCTTCATCGCGCTGACCAAGCCACGCATCATCGAGCTGCTCCTCGTGACAACACTGCCGACGATGGTGGTCGCTGCGCGCGGTCTCCCCCCGTGGCAGCTGGTGCTCACCACGCTCGCCGGGGGCACCCTGGCCGCGGGCGGAGCCAACGCCATCAACATGGTCGTCGACCGCGACATCGACGCGGTAATGCACAGGACCCGCAAGCGACCGTTGGTCACCGGGGTCGTGTCCGCGCCGGAAGCGCTGGCCTTCGCCATCGGCTTGGAGGTTGCAGCGTTCGGCCTTCTGTGGGCAGAGGTCAACCTGCTCTCCGCGCTGCTCGCCGTCAGCGCCACGCTGTTCTACGTCTTCGTCTACACGCTCTGGCTGAAGAGGACTTCAAGGCAGAACATCGTGATCGGCGGCGCCGCGGGCGCTGTTCCGGTCCTGGTCGGTTGGGCGGCGGTACGCGACAGCGTCGGGTGGGCCCCTGTGGTTCTCTTCGCCCTCATGTTCGTTTGGACGCCGCCGCACTTCTGGGCCTTGGCCATCCGTTACCGCGACGACTACAAGTCGGTGGACGTGCCGATGATGCCGGTGGTGACGTCGTTCAGGAAGACGGCGGCGCAGATCTTCGCCTACACCTTGCTGGTGGCCGTGGTTTCGCTGGTATTCGGATGGACCGCGAGGATGGGAGCGCTGTACTGGGCCTCGGCTGTGATTCTCGGAGCGGTGTTCTGCGTGCTGGCCTACCGGTTGTGGCGATCGCCCAACGAAGGGCTGGCTATGAAGCTGTTCCACTGGTCGATCACCTACGTGACCCTGCTGTTCGCCGCGATGGCAGTCGACCAGCTGGTGCTGCACTGAAGAAGTTCGCAGAATTGCTCCACCGGCGCGAACCTCTTTAGTCAGCTACTCCCAACGGAAGAAGTAGGCCGCTGCGGCGGGTGCTGCGGCCGCCCACACCGCCAGGACGATCCACGCCCTGAGAGGCACGCCTTGAGAGTTCGCGGCGAGAGCCCCGTTGAGCGCGTCGGATAGGGCACCGGCGGGCAGCCCGCGTGCGAAGGTCCGGAGGCCAGCGGGCAGCTTCGAGAGCGGGATCACCATCCCGCCGAGGAGCAGCAAGAGAAGGTAAAGACCGTTGGCGGCGGCGAGGGTCACCTCCGCGCGCAGAGCACCGGCCATCAGCAGCCCGACGCCGGCGAAGCCAACGGTTCCGAGGAGGATCGCCGGGGCGGCGGGCCACAGGGATCCGCCGGCGTGCCAGCCGAGGCCGAGCGCCACTCCGACGATCACGCCGACCTGGAACGCCTCGATGACGACGATCGACAGGATCTTCGCCGCCAACAGGCGGGGGCGGCCGAGCGGAGTCGCGGCCAGCCGCTTCAGCACCCCGTATTGGCGTTCGAAGCCGGTCGCGATGCCAAGGCTGACCATTGCCGTCGACATGACCGCGAGGGCGAGGATGCCCGGGGCGAGGAAGTCGACCGGGTGGCGCACGCCGGCGGGCTTCGGCAGCACGTCGACGAGCGAGAAGAAGATCAGCAGCCCCAGCGGTATCGCCAGGTTGAGCAGCACCGCATCGCCGCGCCGCAAGGTGAGCCGCAGCTCCGTCGCGGTCTGAGATCTGAGCGCTCTCATGGTTGCGAGTTCTCCGGAAGCTCGCCCGTCAGGCGGAGGAAGACCTCTTCGAGGCTCTCCCGCCCGGCGCGCAGGCTGGTGAGTGGGAGATCGCGCTCGGCCATCCAAGCGGCGAGAGCGGCCGTCGTTGCCGGCGCGTTCTCTGCCTCGACTGTGTAGTGGCCGGGTGATTGCTCGCGGACCGGCGCGTCGAGAGCGGCGGACAGCGCGGCCAGGTCGATGCCGGGCGGTGCTTCGAAGCGAAGGCCGGCGTTGCCGGTCGCGGTCAGCTCTGCAAGGGTGCCGGACGCGACGACCCGCCCTCGATCGACGATGACGATGGTGTCCGCAACCCGCTCCGCCTCCTCGAGCTCGTGTGTGGTCAGGAGCACGCAAACACCGACGGCACGTAGCCGGGCGATCTCCGAGCGGATCGCGATCCGCCCCTGCGGGTCGACGCCAGCCGTGGGTTCGTCGAGGAATGCCACCTCGGGGCGGCCGACGAGGGCGAGCGCCAGGGAGAGACGCTGTTGTTCTCCTCCGGAGAGGCGGCGCCATGGGGTGCGCGCCACCGCGGTGAGCCCCACCCGGGCCAGCAATGCGTCAGGCTGTTCCGGATCGTCGTAATAGCTGGCGAACAGGCGGACTGCTTCCCCCGGTCCCATACCCGGGTAGACGCCGCCCCGCTGCAGCATGACGCCTATACGGGAGGCGAGAGCCCGCGTCTCGCTGTGGACACCGGGGTCGAGGCCCAGCACCCGCACGGAGCCGGCAGACCGCCGGCGGTACCCCTCCAGGGACTCGACGGTGCTCGTCTTGCCCGCCCCGTTGCGGCCGAGCAGCGCGACCACCTCGCCCCGGTGGGCGCTGAACTCGACCCCGTCGACCGCAACCAGGTCTCCGTAGCGCACGACCAGCCCGGATACCTCGATCGCGGCGCCGGAATGGGGGACGGCGGGCACGGGGCACGAAGCTACCGCGGCGTCATACCGGCGGACGACGGAGTGAATACATCTCGCGCGGGATGTGCGGCGGTGCCCCATGCCCCATGATGGAGCGATGATCGAGGCCCGAAACCTCACCAAGCACTATGGGAGAACCGTCGCCGTCGACGACCTCAGCTTCGATGTGGCGCCGGGGCGGGTGACCGGCTTCCTCGGGCCGAACGGGGCCGGCAAGACCACGACCATGCGGATGATCCTCGGTCTGGACAGGCCCAACTCCGGCGCCGTGACGATCAACGGCCGCCCCTACCGGGACCTACCGGCACCCCTCCGTGAGGTCGGCGCCCTGCTCGACGCCAAGGCCCTGCACGGTGGCCGCAAGGCCTACTACCACCTCCTACTCCTCGCCCAGAGCAACGGGATCGCCAAGGCGCGGGTCGACGAGGTGCTCCGTATCGTCGGTCTGGAGGGAGTCGCCGACAGGCGCGCCGGCGGCTTCTCCCTCGGCATGGGCCAGAGGTTGGGTATCGCCGCGGCGTTGCTCGGTGACCCCGGGATCTTGATGTTCGACGAGCCGGTCAACGGGCTGGACCCGGAAGGCATTGCTTGGGTCCGCCAGTTGATGCGCGCGCTCGCGGCTGAGGGTCGCACCGTGCTCGTTTCGAGCCACCTGATGAGCGAGATGTCGCTCACCGCCGACCACCTGATCGTCATCGGCAAGGGCAAGCTCATACGTGACGAGAGCGTGACCCAGTTCGTCGAGTCGAGCTCGCGACACTCGGTGAGGGTCCGCTCGCCGCAGCGAGAGCGGCTGGAGGAACTCGTGCAGCACGCAGGGGCGTCTTTTTCCCGAGTCGAAGACGGGACGCTCGACGTGCTCGGGCTCGAAGCTGCCGCCATCGGCGAACTCGCCGCTTCGAACGGCTTGGTGCTGCACGAGCTCACGCCGAAACGCGCATCTCTCGAGGAGGCGTTCATGGAGTTGACCCGCGACAGCGTCGAGTTCCACGCGACAGGGCAGGTGGCCTGATGACCGCGGTGATCGAACGGCCGCCGCAGACGGCTTCTCCCGTACGTCGCGCGACCTTCGGCGACGCGCTCCGTTCGGAATGGACGAAGCTGCGGACGGTCCGCTCGACGTTCTGGTCGCTCGCCGCCGCCGCCGCCCTCGGGATCGGCCTCGGAGCGCTGATCAGCTGGGCCGGCGCCAGCCGCTTCCACCGCGACGCCGGATTGCACTTCAACTGGAATCCCACCGATCACAGCCTGCGCAGCCTCACGATCGCGCAGCTGGCGTTCGCGGTGCTAGGTGTTCTGATCATCAGCGGCGAGTACTCGACCGGCATGATCCGCACGAGCCTCGCCGCCGTCGCGAAGCGGTCGCGGATGTTGTCGGCCAAGCTGACCGTCTTCACTTTGTTGGCATTGATCGCCGGCGAGGCGATCGCGTTGGCGACCTTCTTCCTCGGCCAGGCACTCATCTACGGCAAGGCTCCGTCCGCGAGCATCGGGTATCCGCACGTCGCCCGGGCGGTCATAGGTGCCGGCGTGTATCTAGCGCTGCTCGCGTTGCTCGGCTCAGCGATCGCGACGATCGTGAGGCATGCCGCGGCGGGTATCGCTGTAATAGTCGCGATCCTGTTTGTCCTGCCGGGCATCGCGTATGCCCTGCCGACGTCATGGCAACAGCCGATCGAGGAGTACTGGCCCACCAACGCCGGCCAGCAGTTCGCCATCGTGATGCGCGACGCGCACACGCTCGGGCCGTGGCAGGGCTTCGGCGTGATGGCGGCCTTCGTGGCGGTCGTTCTGGTAGCGGCCTTCGTGCTGTTAGAGCGGCGCGACGCGTAACCTGCCAGGGTGGGAACCGCCGGCGGCCAGCCTCGTTTGTGGGTAATCCGCCACGGCGAGACGGAGTGGAGCCGATCGGGGCAGCACACCGGCTGCACGGATCTCCCATTGACCACTCGCGGTGAAGGGCAGGCGAGTGGGGTCGGCGAGCTGGTGAGGTGGCTGGTCGGTGCGGGTGGGTTCGACCTGGTGTTCTGTAGCCCGATGTTGCGCACGCGCCGGACTGCGGAGCTGGCCGGGCTGTGTGGTGGCGCCGCTGGCGGGCAGTTCGAGGTCGACCCGGACCTTCGGGAATGGGACTACGGGGAGCTCGAGGGGCGGGTGACGGCCGAGATCCGCGCTGAGTACCCGGGGTGGTCCATCTGGGACGGTCCATGGCCGGGCGGCGAGACCGCCGCAGAGGTGTCGGCCCGCGCGGATCGCGTGGTCGCCCGGGTGGTGGGATCAGGTATGTCGAACGTCGCGGTGGTCGGTCACGGCCACTTCAGCAGGGCGTTGGCGGCTCGGTGGGTGGGGGCCGAGCTGGGGGTGGGTCGTTGGTTGGAGCTGGACACGGCGTCGGTGAGCGAACTGGATTGGTCGCAGGGTCAGCGTGTGATCCGGCGCTGGAACATGGTGGCGGAGGCGGAGTGAGCGAGGTCTCGGGCGGAGGGCCGTGGGGTGGCCCCGCCGGCGGTGTGCCGGAGGGCGGCGTGCCGGCGTGCTACGTGCACCCGGGCCGCTTGGCCAGCTCGGTGTGCCGGCGGTGCAACAGGCCAATCTGCACTGAGTGCATGACCGAAGCACCTGTCGGTTGGCAGTGCCGATCGTGTGTGCGCGAAGGAGCGCGTTCGTCACCGGTGCGGCGCTGGCAGCCCGGGCGCCAGGGTTACGGGCGACTTGGTGCGACCCGCATGACGCCGATGGTGATCGCCCTGATTGCTGTCAACGTGATCGTGTACGTGTGGGAGATGTCGAGCAAGGCGGGCGTGCTCTTCGTCAACGGCCAGTTCGTCGGCCAGTGCCCGCACAGCGTCGAGTGCAACTACGGCTTGCTTCCGGCGGCGGTCCACCAAGGCGAGTGGTACCGGTTGATATCCGCTGCCTTCTTGCACGCGAACATCGAGCACATCGCCTTCAACATGTTCACGCTCGCGATCGTCGGGGCGCCGATCGAGGCGGAGCTTGGCAAGGTCCGGTTTCTCGCGCTCTACTTCGTGTCGGCGCTCGGTGGTTCGGTCGGCTCGTACCTTCTGAGCGAGCCGCTGCAGATCGGGGTGGGCGCGTCGGGAGCGATCTTCGGGTTGATGGGTGCGTACTTCGTGATCGCTCGCCGCCGGCGGTGGGACAGCAGCGCGATCCTCGCGCTCATCATCATCAACCTCCTGATCAGCTTCGCTTCGACGGGAATCGACTGGAGGGCCCATCTCGGAGGGCTGGTCGTCGGCGCCGTGGTGGGTCTCGCGATGTCCCGATCGGCGAGCGGCTGGCAACTAGGGCGGGCCGGCGAGCTGGTGGTGGGGGTGGGGTTCGCGATTGTCGTCGCGGGGGTGCTGTCGTTGTTGGTAACGCTGCCGCCGGGGCAGGTGAACCTGTAGCGGCGGCGCGCTTCGCCGCATCGCGAACCTACTGTTTCTCGATCAGCGCTAGGGGCCGCTAGCTCATCCGGTAGAGCAGGGGACTTTAACTGGATCCGGGCCTTCGAAGTGGACTGATCGAAACGGAAAAGTCCTGGTCAAGTCCAAGATGCTTGCTGAGTGCTCGCGACAGTTACTGGGTGTGTCCCTATTGCTGGGGCGAGGCGGGTCGCCAAGCGCATCGTGGCCGTCGAGCGCGTCGAGGTCGCCCACGGCCGTCTCGGTCGCTCTCGCCGCCTGGCGAAGTCGTTCGAGAACACCACCACCTCGGCGACCGGATGGCTCCAGGTCGCCTGCATCGCGACCACGCTGCGCCACCTGTCATACGAACGGGCTCGCCAGCGCAGACTCGCAGTCGCGGCGTGAGCGACTGCCAGTCACGAACCGCGCGGAACGCGCCAGGGTGCGGATCGCCCGCGGCAAGAGAGTGCACTGCCCCCGCCCCATCGACTCAGCGGAACGAAGCAGCCGGTGGCCGGGCGCCGTCTCGCGAGCGAGGACTCAGCGGGCGGGAACCGGCTCGAACGACGGCTGCCACTCCCGCCTGATTAGCCCGTACACCCACGAGTCCGAGACCTCGCCATTCACGACGCAGTCTTCCCGCAACGTCCCTTCACGCACGAATCCGAGCTTCTCCAGGACGCGGGCAGATGCCGCGTTGCGCGTATCGGTCTCGGCCTGGACACGATTCAGGTCCAGCGTGTCGATTGCCCACTGCAGCAAGGCGCGCGCGGCCTCGGTCGCGTAGCCATGGCCCCATGCTGCATCGTCGAGGCAGTAGCCCATCGACGCGCTGCGGTAGTCCGGGTTCCACCGGGTCAGGCTGCACCAGCCGATGAACGCCCCGTCGGAAACGCGGTCCACGGCCAGCCGCTTCCCGGTGCCTGCCTCGGCCATCTGCCGGCAAGCCGTTATGAACCGCTCGGCGCGCACACGTTCGCACCAGGGCGGCGCGTCCCAGTAGCGCATCACGTAGGCGTTGCTGTGCAGCGCGAAGAGGGCGTTCGCATCCGAGTCGTTGAAGGGACGCAGTCGCAGCCGAGCGGTGTGCAGCGTGGGAGTCGACAAGGACATGCGTGCCATGGTGCCTCATCGCGGATGCCGGTCACTCACAACCCGGGCTTCTCAGCGGGCGAACAGCAGGACGTGCCGCCCATCGGTAGATCCGGTAAACGCGTCTGCCCCGCGCGCAGCCGTCAATAGGGACACACCCAGTTAGAGCTAGCACTTGCCGCTAACTGTGCGCCAATCACAGCAAGCACCCGGTTTCCGGCAAGCGTGTCGGACCGAGTGCGACCCAGGTTGGGCCTCGTGGACGAGGAGGCGGCTCGGCGTTGATCTCGGTGTTCGGGCGTCGAGGACAGCTCGAGTCGCTGGAGCACACCGACGCGGATGCGGCGCGCGCATGTCTCGATCGTGCCAAGCAGCGCCTCTCCGCCGCGTCGGTGCTCACGGAGGCGAAGCTGTGGGAGGGGGCACCGCGCCGGGCGCGCATGTCAGTGGAGGCAGAGGCAGAATGGATGCCCGGCCGGGTCGGCGTAGACCCGCCAGTTGGCATCCTGGCGCAGCTGGTCAGTGCGCTCGAGCACGGTCGCGCCAAGCTCGAGCACCCTTTTCTCGTCCGCTTCAATGTCGTCCACGTCGAAGTCGAGGTGGACCTGCTGGGGGTGCTCCTGCCCAGGCCAGCCCGGCGGCCGATAGCCGTCCACTCGCTGGAAGGCGAGCGGCGTCCCTTCGAACCCAACCACCTCCACCCAGTCCGGCTCGTCGGGTTCCATGACCACCCGACCGCCGAGCAGTTCGGCATAGAACTCGGCGAGCCGCAGCGGGTCTGCGCAGTCGAGCGCTACCGCCTGGAGCCTCTTGATCACCTACACCACTCTCCGATCTCGGCGTCCGCGGATTCGTCCCGAAACGAGGTACATCATCGCGAGCCCCCGATCCAAGAGGTTTGATTTTCCCGACGGTCGCGGTCGCTGACCCAGCAGCGCATCGTAGAGAACTCGGACTGATCCGGTGTGGCGTGCGGGACCGCCGGCCGGGCTGGCAGCGCTCCCGAGTTCGAGAGGAGTAGCCCCCGGCTCAGCCGGCCGACGAAGGCCATCGACGATGGTGTCGGCCGCTCCCACCAACTCATCGACCTCCGACAGCGGGCCCGCTGACAGCGACACGCCGCAACATCCAGCACCCTCCACCCCGACAGCCCAGATTGTGCCCCAGACCACGCGCCTCGAGCCTCTCCTATCACCGGCCGCCCGGTGACCCTGATCGCCGGCTTGCGGAGACACTCGAGAAGTGCCGATATGCGCTGCTGCGAGCGCGGCGACACTCGGATTCTTGAGTGCGCGTTCTGCTCCCCCGAACGGCATCACTTAGAGAAGCCACCTGTGGAGCGTCTCGACCAAACGGACACCGAGAATAGGCTGCACGTCTGTGCCCGCGTGGAAGGAGATCGAGCAGACGGAACCAGACTTCGCCGGACGCGTTCGGGGGCTGTTCGACGCCGGTCGCCACAAGACGATCGCTACGCTGCGCGCCGACGGCTCGCCACGCATCTCGGGCATCGAATGCGAGTTCAGAGACGGTCATCTCCGCTTCGGGTCGATGACCGGTGCGCTTAAGGGGGCAGACCTCAAGCGGGATCCTCGCTTCGCCCTCCACGGCCCAACTTTCCACCCTGAGCCGGGGAAGGAGAACGACTGGCCAGGTGAGGCCAAGATCGCCGGACGAGCGATCCCCTCCGGCCCGGTAACTACGGGCGACGCAAGCGAGCAACTTGAGGGCGAGATGTTCATCGCCGACATCGCGGAGGTCACTATCACCGCACTCAACGCCCAGGCCGCCAAGCTTGTCGTCGAGTTATGGACGCCTGATCGAGGACTACGAAGGCTCGAGCGAGACTAACTATGTGACGGAACGCCCTCAACCGCCGGGTGAGCAGGAGAGGCCTGACGTGCCGATCTGCGCTCGTGGTCTCGGAGGTAGACGCGAACTATTGAGCGGACGTTCTGCACCGTCCCTCTTCGGGGCCGGTGGCGTGGGGGCAGACCTCCATGGCCCGTGGACCAATACCTGACGCCAGCTCTGTCGCCGGCCGTCCGCAGCCGGTGGCTGGCCGTTCACACGGGGAGGGTGCTGGGGTGGGCACCCGAGGAAGCCAGACGGTCTCCGACCGTATGCTCGAACCATGCAGGTCGACTTCGTGGAGGGGCGGATCCTGGGCAGCCTCATCGAGAAGCAGCTGACCACCCCTCAGCAGTATCCCCTGAGCCTCAACGCTTTGGTTCTCGCCTGCAACCAGACGTCGAACCGGGAACCGGTGACCTCGCTCGACGAACCCACCGTCGAAGCCTCCCTCGCGACTCTCAAGGGGAAGGGCCTGGTCCGCTACGTGCTCCCGTCGCACGGCCGCTCTGTGGTGCGCTACCGGCAGATCCTCGACGAGCGGCTGGCTCTCGATGAACGCCAGATGGCTCTGGTGGGAGTGCTGCTTCTGCGAGGTCCGCAAACCATCGGGGAGTTGCGGGGACGCACCGAGAGGATGGCGCGCTTCGACAGCACCGAGGACGTCGAGCACGACTTGGAGGGACTCACCCGGGGAGAGGAACCCTTCGTCGCCCGCCTAGCCCGCCGTCCCGGCCAGAAAGAGGAGCGATGGGCCCACCTGCTCGCAGACGAGCCGCGCGCGACCGCGCCGACTCCCAGGGCGGCTCCGAGCCCGAGTGAATTCAGGGCGGCTCCGTCGGCCCCGGCCACCGGTGGGTCCGATGACTTGCGGGCTGACGGCCTGCGCGACGACGGCCTGCGCGACGAGGTGGAATCACTGCGCAAAGAGGTGGAGGTGCTGCGAGCCGAGGTCGACGGCCTGAAGGAGGCTCTCGGCCTCTAGCGGGACCGTCCACTGATACCGGTTCGTGGCCCGCGCGGATATCGCACGGCCGACCGGGAACGCGCGGGGGGTCCCACGACGCCAAACCGCCGACGCGAGTGCCCGTGATCGCCCGGGTGAGTGGCATGCGAACACCCCATCGACCGCTGGACGGCGCGCTCCGACGGCCGGCCATAACCTCTGGGCGCGTCACTAGATGAGGGCGAGGTGGGGGGAGCTTCGCAGAAGGGAAGAGTTCGGTTCTCTTCCGATCGGTAGCTGTCATCCCTCGAGGTATTTGAGTACTGCCAGCACCCGGCGGTGGTCGTTCGAGGTGGCCGGTAGGTCCAGTTTCGAGAAGATGTTGGCCACGTGCTTTTCTACAGCGCCCTCCGAGATGACGAGGGTGGCGGCGACCGCGGAGTTGGTTCTCCCCTCCGCCATGAGTGCAAGCACTTCCCGCTCCCGAGCGCTCAGCTTGTCCAGGGTGTCGGTGCGGCGGGAGGCGCCCATCAGCTGGGTTACGACTTCCGGGTCGACAGCGGTGCCTCCGGAGGCCACGCGTCCGAGGGCTTCGACGAAGTCGGTGACGTCGGCGACTCTGTCTTTGAGCAGGTATCCGATACGGGCCGCGCCGCCGGCGAGCAGCTCGGCGGCGTAGCGGGTCTCGACGTATTGCGAGAATACGAGGATTCCCACGTCGGGGTGATCCCGTCGCAGGGAGATGGCAGCGCGCAGCCCTTCGTCGGTGAAGGTGGGCGGCATGCGGATATCGACGACGGCCACGTCGGTTCGCCCGCCAGTCGCCCCTCGGCGGTCCAAACCCCGGCGCTTCCGGTGATCCTCCCCCCTCCCAGGTCGGCCGAGCGGGGGGCTTCTAATCGGTCTGACGGGGTGGGTGGCGATCTCCTCGGAGGGCACCTACGCGCCTCGACGCGCGATGCTCTGCTGTCCGCCATCAACGCAGTACCGGCTGTCTGCAATCAAGAGGAGCCCACATGCCCGATACCGTCTTCCTCACCGACCGCATTGAGGTAACAAGGCCGATCCCTGCCTTACCCCCCGCCATCTTCGACGTCCTACGCAGCCCGGCAGGGCATGTGGCAATTGACGCGTCGGGCATGCTGCAGGACTTCACCGGCGAGCCGGCGGAGAAGGTCGGCGACACGTTCGTGATCCACATGGACCGCGAGTCCCTCAATGACGTCCCCTTAGGCAAGTACGACGTAACCGTGCATATCATCACTTTCGAGCGCGACAAAGAGATCGCATGGGACCTCGGGCCCGATATCCCGTTCCCACACTTCTATGGATACCGACTGGATCCCGGCGACGACGGTGTAACCAATGTGACCTCGTACTACGACTGGTCAAGGGTGACAGGGGACATCAAGGCACGATTCCCGATCGTCCCGGAGTCGGCCCTGCGCGCCACATTGGGCATTCTCGACCGGACGGTCCGGAAGGGCCTATAGGCGGGTCAGGTCGCAGGATCTTCGTTCGGCGCCCAACAACCGCTGAATCGTCGCATGCGACACGACGAAAGCAGCGTCTCCGAACGCCCGACATGAGATGTGCCGATCTGCACCCAGCATGCGATCGCGCCTAGCGGATTACGGCGTGCGTTCTGCGTGTGCCGGCAGGAGCTACGTTCTTGCAGCTCGGCGGTCGACGAACTTTGCGGCCTTGCGCCGCTTACGCTCAGCGATGTCCCCCCGGGCCTTCTCGAGTCCCGAAGATGCCGGCTCGGACCTCAATCGCATCCAGCTCTCCAAGCGGCTGCGGTCGAGGCACCCGTCGGAGACCGCCTCCGCAAGGGCACACCCCGCCTCACCGGAATGCGAGCAACTGGCGTACGTACAGCCACGGGCCAGCACTTCGACATCCTGGAACGCCTGCTCCACACCTTCACCCGTGCCTAGCACCGACAGGGCTCGCATCCCCGGAGTGTCGATCAAAAGGCCGCCTCCGGGAAGCAGGACCAGCTCGCGGTGGGTTGTCGTATGGCGTCCGCTTCCGTCTCGACGTACTGCCCCGGTCGCCAAGATCTCAGCACCTGCCAACACGTTCACCAGCGTCGACTTACCTGCTCCGGACAACCCGAGTAGCGCGACCGTGTGCCTCGGGACCAAGTAGGGCGCCACGTCGACCACGCCGTCACCGGTCGTCGAGCTGACGACGACCACACTGACTCCCTCGGCAACCGTCCTGACTGCCTCTAGTGCCTCGGTCACGATCGCCGGCAGGACCGCATCGGACTTGGTAATCAGCACGACAGGAGTGGCACCGCTCTGCCACGCCAGAGCCAAGAAGCGCTCGAGATGGCGAAGGCTGAGGCTTCCGTCGAGCGCATCGCACAAGAACACCGTGTCAATATTCGCGGCTACGAGCTTGGGCGCCGCACCCCTCGCAGTGGCCGCTCGGCGGAACACACCACGACGAGGAAGGACAACCACGATCCGCGATCTCCCACCGGCGGTGGGCCCCGGGGCAAGACCGACCCAATCGCCGACCGCTACTTCGACACTCCGCTCGGTCGCGACCCGAACCTCGGCCGTCCCAGTCATGACGGTGCAGATACCGCGGTCGACGCGCGACACCCGTGCCGGCCTCACAGTCGGATCGCCAAGCTCTTCCAGGGCTGACGCCCAGCCGTCATCCCACCCAAGGGCTAACAAGCCCGAAACACCCGAGGTGGTCGACACAGTGAACTCCTGACAATCCGGCAGGACCCAGTGTCTCACCGTTGCGGCCCTCACCCGCCGCGACGACAGCCACCTGGCTCGGGATACCGAACTCTGGTTGCCGGCATGGATGTACGCGCGAAGCGCCTATATACCCTCGTTGCGGTTCATTTCCTCAAGGAATCTCGAGCGCATGATCTGTGTGCAGAGCTCCGACCAGGTTCTAGCCGCGTACAAAGCGGCGCGGCTTCGCCAGATTCCCGGTTGCTTCGCTGTCGGGCGGCTCTATCGGGTCAACTGGCCGGTCTTCCTCCGGCGGGCCGGCGAAGAGGGGCGCGGGGAGGAGGTGGAGGAAGAACCGGCGGACAGCAGGCTGCCGAGGTAGTCGGCGGCGTCCTGGTCCCGGCCCTCGACCATGTGGGCGTAGACGCGCAGGGTTGTAGTGGCGTCGGAGTGCCCCAGCCTGCCAGCGATCGTGCGGACGTCGCGCCCCGACGCGATCAGCATGCTCGCGCTGAAATGGCGCAGAGTGTGGAGGCTCACGCCCCGAACTCCGGCCGCCTGGCACAGCGACGCGAAGCTGTGGGTCAGCCCGTCGGGCTTGAGTGGCTCCCGGCCCGAGGGATCCAACGTGAATACGAACCCATCGTCGAGGACCTCAATGCCGGCGTCAGCCGCCCACGCCTCGACATTCGCCCGGTGGGTCCGCAAGACGGTGGTGGTGAACTCGTCGAGGGAGATCCTGCGCGCCTGATGGGTCTTGGTGGGGCCGATGACCCACCCGCCCTCGAGACCATTCTTGAGCGACTGGTGGACGTGGAGCCTGCCCACATCGAGGTAGACGTCGTTCCAGTGCAGGCCTGCGAGCTCGCCCCTGCGCAGACCCGTCGTAGCGGCGACGGCGATGATTGCCGCGAGGACCGGCTGGCCTCTGTCCTCCGCGGCGGTGATGAGCTTCTGTACGACGTCGGGAGTCGGTATCTCCTTCGGCGTGTGGTGCCGTTGCGGTGGGGTCGCCCTGGCGGTCGGCGCTACGGCGAGGAGCCCCCATTTCACCGCTTGGCGCAGGGCCGCTGAGAGCACGCGGTGGAGGTGATGGACGGTGCTCGGGTGGAGCCCTTCGTCCAACCAGGCTCGGTAGGCGCGGTCGAGGTGCTGGGCGGTCAGCTTGTCGAGGCGGATCCCCCCGAGACGGTGGTTGATCCTCTCGGCCTTGTGGCGGTAGCCCCTGATGGTGGCGGGCGAGCGCGTCGGTGTGATGTGGTCGAGCCATCGGTCGAGGAACTCGGCGACTGTGGTGGAGGCGACGATCGGAACGGTGCCGTTTGAGACCTCGGTGACGAACTCGGCCAAGGCGGTGTCGGCCTGTTTCTTGGTGCCGTGGAAGGTTCTCGTCACCTGCTTCGGGTTGCCCGTGACAGGATCGCGGCCGATGAACACCCGCAGCCGCCATATCCCCGGTGATCGCTCGTCCTTGGTCCCTCGCATGGCTCCTCCAGCCGGCCACCCCAAAAGTGCTAGTCCAAAAGTAGTCCAGGACTACAGGTCGAGATGGTATCGTTTGTAAAAGTGCTGGTCAGAGCATACGGGCCGCTAGCTCATCCGGTAGAGCAGGGGACTTTTAATCCCAAGGTGCAGGGTTCGAGACCCTGGCGGCCCACCACGGATCTGCCCCGTTATGGGAGCGAGAGTCGGAGGAGGGTAGAGGCGGGCGGCGACGCCGGCGACGCCCGTACTGGGTAACTTAACTAGTCCCTGAGGATACTTAGGCTACCCACTCGGACCGAAGCGCCGGCGACCGGGGTGCGCCGGCGGCAGGCTCCAGGCAATTAGCGTTGCGGGCATGAGTGAGGACGAGGCGACCGTGGCGGTCGGGTACACGGAGACGCTCGACCGGATCGCGGGCGACCTCGAAGCGGTCGAGGCCGCGCTGCGCCGATTGGACGACGGCACTTACGGACGCTGCGGTACCTGCGGCCGGCAGATTGCAGAAGACGAAGTGGAGCGGGACCCGCTGGCAGCCACGTGCGCCGACCACAGGGGACTGCCGGCGCCGGCCAGCGCCTCAGAGCGGGCTGTTGGCGTGCTTGCGGGCGACGATCCGCTCTCGCTTGGTCGCGAGCATCCGGAAGGCTGACGCCACGGCCTTGCGGGTCTCGGCGGGGTCGACAACCTGGTCGACGAAGCCACGCGCGGCAGCGACGTATGGGTTGAGGTAGGTCTCCTCGTACTCCTCCACGAGGCGGGCCTGCGTCGACGCGTCCTCGCGGCGGTGAAGGATCTGGACCGCGCCTTGAGCGCCCATCACCGCGACCTGGGCTGACGGCCACGCGAGGCACAGGTCGTTGGCCATGCCCTTGGAGTCCATGACGATGTACGCGCCGCCGAACGCCTTGCGCAGGATCAGGCACACGCGCGGCACCGTCGCTTCGGCGTACGCGAACACGAGTTGCGCGCCGTGGCGGATCATGCCGCGCCACTCGAGGTCCTTGCCGGGCATGAATCCGGGGGTGTCGACCAGCGTCAGCAACGGGACGTTGAACGAGTCGCAGAAAGCGACAAAGCGCGCCCCCTTCTGTGACGCCGAGATGTCGAGCGTTCCTGCCATCGACTGCGGCTGGTTGGCGACCACCCCTACCGGGTGCCCGTCGATCCGGCACAGCAACGTGCACAGCTGAGGCGCCCAGGCCGCCCGGAACTCGAGGAACTCGGCGTCGTCGGCAACCGCCGACACGGCCGTGCGAACGTCGTAGGAACCGCTTGCGCTCGAAGGCAACAGGTCCCGCAGTGACGGAGTCGCGCGATCGAAGGGATCGTCGGTGGGCCACGCCGGCGGTTCCTCGTCGGCGTGGTCCGGCAAGTAGTCGAGAGCAGCCGCGGCGACCTCCAGCCCGTGGTCCGCGTTGTCGGCCAGCAGTGCCGCCACACCGGTCGAACGGGCGTGGACCCGCTGGCCACCGAGTTCCGCCGGCGTCAACTGCAGGCCAGTCATCGCGGCGACCGCCGTGGGGCCCGACACGTACGCGACCGCCTCGGGTGTCATCACGACGACGTCTGCCATGCCGAGCAGCAAGGCCGGCCCGGACAGCGCCAGCCCGTAGGCGACGATGACGGTCGGCACGATGCCCGAACAGGAGTACATCGCGCGAGCGGCCCGCCCCCAACCGTCGAGAGAGGCGACGCCCTCGAACACGTCGGCGCCCGACGAGGTGAGCACCATGACGAAGGGCAGGCGCTGGTCGAGGGCCATGCGGGCACCCGCAGCGATGGTGTCGCTGTCGCTGACGCTGAGCGCGCCGCGCCGCTGCCCGCTCGACACGTGCACGAGCACCACCCGCCGGCCGGTCACAGGCAGACGCGCCAGGCCGGCGGTGGTCGCTCCCGAGGCCATCGCCCGGAGCCGGACCGATAATTGCGCCGGCGGATCTGCGTTCACGGCGGTCACCCCCGCGTGCTGACGGCCGTCATCACCGAACTCTGACAGCCGGGCGCACGGTGTGGTTACCCGGCCAGCTCGCCGGAGGGGAACAGCCCGATCTGGCCGAGCGGAACCGGGGCGCCGGCGGGCGCATGAGCAGCGCCAGCGGGCGCAAGGTGGGAATCGTTGTCCTCTCCTGTTGCGTGCTCCAGCCCCCGGGCGATGAGGAATCCCCGGGCACGCTCGGTCAGCGGGTAGCGCTCCACCAACGACCAGAACCTGGCGCCGTGACCCGGCACCGAAAGGTGCGCCAGCTCGTGGACGACGACGTAGTCGATCACCCATCCCGGCTCCCTCGCCAACCTGGACGAGATGCGGATGGACCCGTCGGCCGGGGTGCAGCTACCCCACCGCCACTCCTGGTTGTCGACCCACCGGATCGCCACAGGTTCCCTCAGCCCGTAACGACCGGCCAGGACGCGTGCGCGCTCCTCGAGATCGATCAGGTTCGCCGCGGACTTGCGCTGCATCCGGCGAAGCATCTCGGCGACCCAGTGATCCTCCTCGGCCTTGGTCATGTTGGCGGGGATGGAGACCCGCAGCACCCCACCGACCTCGCGTGCCTGCACGGTCTTGCGCCGGCGGGGACTGCGGACCACCTCGACCTTCATGGACCGGACCGTACCCGAGGAGAGGGACGGTTAGGACGGATCGGAGGCGAGCTCGAGCTCGAGGAGGTCGATCGGCTCCTCGGGCAACAGACCGCCGGCGTTGTGCCGTCCGCGGTAACCCGCAAGGTGCCCGACGCGGTATTCCGCCGCGGAGGCCAGGCGCGCCAGCGCCCTCACCACGCCGCCGTGGGCGACGACGAGGATGGCGCCGAAACCCGCCGACTCGGCCGCGCGGCCGATCCTCGCTGCGGCCTCCGACACGCGATCGTCGAACGCCGACCGGGTCTCGCCGCCGGGGGGCGCTGGCAACTCACCGCAACTGAAGCGCGCGATGTCACCCGGCCAGCGGATCTCGATCTCGTCGCGGGTCCGCCCGCTCCACTCACCGACGTCGTACTCGCGAAGCCCGGGTTCGACAACCGGCGGAGGGATCGATCCCATCGACGCCGTCAGGATCTCGGCGGTCTCGACCGCGCGGGAGAGATCGGAGCAGAAGACCCCGTCGAAGGAATCCAGCTCTGCGAGCCGCTTGCCGGCCGCGCGGGCCTCGCGGCGACCCTCGTCCGACAGCACCGGATCGGCGTGCCCCTGCCACAAGCCCGCGGCGTTCCATTCGGACTGCGCGTGGCGGATGACGACGAGTCGACCGGGCATTGCAGGCAAGGCTAGGCCAGGTGAGAAAAAGAAGTCGTTGCCGGGTAGGTTCACACCGCACGAGGAGAAGGTACGCAGCTGGCACGAGAGGGTTTGATGGGTGAGGTGGCCCCCGAAAGCATTCGAGAGGAGCGCGCCCCGGCCGGCGTGACACTCCTGTTCTTCGCGGCAGCGCGCCAGGCCGCCGGCGTCGCGAAGGAGTCGGTCGACGCCGCCACGCTGGCGGAGGTGCTGGACGGCGCCCGCCGGCGGCACGGCGAGGCGTTCACCGCGATTCTCGAAGGCTGCCGCGTGTGGGTCAACGGCGAGCCTGCCGAAGAGGCCACGGCTCTTCGCGACGGTGACGAGGTGGCGGTACTCCCGCCGGTATCGGGAGGCTACGGATGAGCATCGCAAGCGAGCTCGTCGTTGCGGGTCGCCGCAGGGTAAGGACCCAAACGCCGGCGAGGGTCGTCGCCCGCGGAAGGGCGGCCGCCGAGAACAAGACGGGCACCACACAACTGGCTGTGGCCGCGCGCGGGGTGCTTTGGGCCGCGCTGCTCCTTGCTTCCTGCGTGATGGGATCGCTGGCGGTCGGGCTCGTCGTGGTCCCCGCTGCCGTTATCGCATCCGTGTCGGCGCTCCGGGCGGTGCCCCGTCCGCTGCGTGCCCCGGCCGTTGCCGTCGCGGTGGGCGGCCCTATAGCAGCCGCGATCTCTTTCATCGTCGCTGACGCGCAGGGCGCCAACCTTGGTCTAACGCTCGCATTCGTCGTCTGCCTCTACGACGCGGCAAGCTATCTCAACGGCAACGGTCGCGGCACCGGAGGCTGGCCCGGAGTGGGCGCCGGCCTGCTGACGGTCGGCGTGCTCGCCGTGTTCGTCGCCGCAGTGTTGGTGCCGCCGTTCACCGGCACCCGGTCGTGGCTGGTCGTCGGCATGACCGGACTGGTCGCTCCGGTGGGTGTCTGGCTCGCCGGCCGGGCGACGGGGTGGGACAGGCTGCCGGCGCTGCGGAGGGTTGACTCGATGATCCTCGCGGCCCCCGTGTGGGCGATCCTGGTCTCGACCGTCGTGCAGCGCTGAGCGCCGTTCCGGCGCGGAGGCGACCTACATCCGGGCCGTGCGGTAGCCTCCCCGTACGGTGGCTCGACTCGAGGACGTCTTGGCTCCCGGCTACCTCGATGGCCTGGAGGGCTGGTCGCTGGCAGATGTACGAACGCGCCGCAACGAAGCTACGGAAGTCGAGACCGGGCTGTCCTACCTCCGCCGGATCATCCAGGGCCGCTTGGACATCCTCTTGGCGGAGCAGCGGCTCCGGCGCGACGGCGAAGGTCACAGCGACCTGACGTCTCTGGTCGAGGAACTTCCGACCATCCTGTCCGACCACGTGCACGCCCCGGGCCTGGGTCGCCTGCCCGCTCTGATGGGCCCCGGTGAGCTGGATCCGGAGCTGGAGGCACGCCTCGAAGCAGTGATACCGGCGAGCCACCTCGCGAAGATCGACTCTCTCGAGGACTCCGAGGTGTCGTCCGCCTGCGAGGGCCTGGTCGAACTCGAGAAGACCGTTTCCTCGCAGAGGCGGTCGGTGTTCGAAGTGCTCGACCGGCTCCAGGACGAGATCGTGCGGCGGTACGGCACCGGCGAGGCGACGGTCGACAGCCTGCTGCCGTGAAGTCCGCAACTCGGCCACGGCTGGTGCTCGTGGTCGACGACGACGAGATGATCCGCCGGTTGGTGCGGGCGGTGCTGGAGGCCGACGAGTTCGAGGTCGTCGAGGCCCGCGACGGCGCGTCCGCCTTGAGCCTTGCATCCGAGAGACAACCCGCCGTCGTCGTGCTCGACATCATGATGCCCGGTATCGACGGCGTCGAGGTGTGCCGGCGGCTCGATCACGACCGGGCCAAGGTCGTCATCCTGACGGCGCGCGACGACCCGCGCCTCGAGGACGAGTGCAGGGCCGCAGGCGCGGATGCGTTCCTCACCAAGCCGTTCTCGTCGGTGCAGCTGCTCGACCTGATAGCAGAGATGCTCCCCGCCTGAGCGATGAGCGACCTCGTGAGCGGATCAGTCGGCACAGATCGGGGCGGCATCGCTCGGACGGTGCCCCGATGAACGACTTTCCCGATCCCTGGCGAGAGCTCGGCGAGTTCATCCGGGAGCAGCGATCCGTCGCGCGCCTGTCGGTGCGCCGGTTGTCCGACATGGCGGGTATATCGAACCCTTACCTCAGCCAGATCGAGCGCGGCCTGCGCCGGCCGTCTGCGGAGATACTGCAGCAGATCGCCAAGGCGCTGCGCATTTCGGCGGAGACCCTTTACATCCGCGCCGGGATACTCGACCCACGCGAAGGAGACGGTGACCTGACTCACGCGATCCTCGGCGAACCGGGATTGACGGAGGATCAGAAGCAGACGCTGCTGCGCATCTACCTGTCGTTCAGGCGGGAAAACGAGACGGCCCGTCCCTCCAAGCCCCCGTCCGACGAGGAGGCCGGGTAGGTCGTGCCCCGCATCGCAGTGCTGTCGATGCACACTTCTCCGCTCGCGCAGCCGGGTACGGGCGACGGCGGCGGCATGAACGTGTACGTCCGGGAACTGTGCGCGGCGCTCGCGCGCTCGGGCGTGGAGTGCGAGGTGTTCACGCGGACCGAGTCGGTGGACGCTCCGAGCGTTGTCCAGGTCGAACCGGGTTTCCGGGTGCACCACGTCCCCGCCGGACCTCGATGCGCGGTCGCCAAGGAGTCGCTGTCGGAGCTGGTGCCGGCGTGGACGCGCGGCGTCGGCGGCAGGCTCGCGGCGCTGGCGGCCGCCGGCCGCCAGGTCGACGCGATCCATGCCAACTACTGGCTCTCGGGCCTCGCTGGCCACGCGCTCAAGCACGAGCTCGAGCTGCCGTTGCTCGTCACCTTCCACACGCTCGACCGCGTCAAGGCGGACGCCAGCCCGGAGGAGATCTCTTTCCAGGAACCCGCGCGCCGCGCCATCGCCGAATCGCAGATAGTCGGGTGCGCGGACGCGGTGGTCGCGTCCTGCAGCGTGGAAGCGCAGCAGCTGGTCGATCTCTACGGCGCCAACCCCGATCGGATCGTCACGGTCGCTCCCGGCGTCGACCACGCGTTCTTCAGCCCGGGTGACCGGGGGCAGGCGCGCCGCGCCACGCGGCTGGAGGAAGCCGCCCCGGTGGTCGTATTCGCCGGCCGCATCCAACCGCTCAAGGGCCCGACCGTCGCGGTGGAAGCGCTCGCACAGATCCGCTCCCGCGGCCGCGACCGCCTGCGCGAGACCGGCCTCGTGCTCATCGGCGGCCCGAGCGGTCCGCACGGTGACGCGGAGATGGCGGAGGTCGAGCGCCGCATCCGGGTGTACGGACTCGACGACGCAGTGAGGTTGCTGCCGCCACAGCCACACGAGCGCCTCTCCACCTACTATCGGGCCGCGGACGTGTGTGTCGTGCCGAGCCACTCCGAGTCGTTCGGACTAGTGGCGCTCGAGGCGGCCGCGTGCGGGATCCCAGTAGTGGCGTCGGCGGTTGGGGGACTGACCACTCTGGTCGACCACGGGCGCACCGGTTACCTGGTCGAAGGCCGGGATCCGGCTGACTACGCCGCCCCGCTGGCGGCGCTCCTGGGCGATCCGCAGACCGCGGCGAGGATGGGAGATGCGGCTGCGTCGAGGGCCGGCGACTACACGTGGAAGGCTGCCGCGGCCGACCTCTGGGAGCGAGTCGAGGCCCTGACCAGCGCCGTTCTGGTCGCCTGCGGATAGACCTTGCCGCCCCCCTGGGGTACCGGTACTGTCGCCAGTGCCGTCGACCCGGGGGCGTTCGCGGGACTCGTTCGTTCGGGGAAGTGCGAACGGCCTGTGGGTCAAACCCGGGCGGCGGCGCCACGACCCGCATAGGGTGGCCGGCGTGGGGTCGTTGATGCTGCTCGGCGGCGGGAAGATGGGCGAGGCGCTCGCCGGCGGCCTCATCGCCAGCGGCTGGGCACCGGCGGAGTCGATCACGGTCGTGGAACCGTACGAGTCCCGGAGAAAAGACCTCGCGTCGCGCTACCCGGCCCTGCGCCTGGCAGAGAACGTTCGCGCGGCACTGGACGAGCACGGCAGGCCCGACGGGGCCGTCATCGCGGTCAAGCCCGCGGATGTGCAAACGGCGTGCCGGGACCTCGTGCCGGCCGGCGTGGCGCGGGTGCTCTCCATTGCCGCCGGCGTCACGACCAGCTCACTCGAGGCGTGGTTGGGCGCCGGCCCGGCGGTGGTGCGGGCGATGCCCAACACCCCGGCCCTCGTCGGTGCAGGGGCGTCGGCTATCGCCGGTGGGGCCAGCGCCGGCCCCGACGACCTCACATGGGCCTCGGGGATCCTGCAGGCGGTCGGCACCGTCGTAACTGTCAACGAGTCCGCCCTCGACGCCGTGACAGGCCTTTCGGGCTCGGGACCGGCTTACGTGTTCCTGGTGGCGGAGGCCTTGATCGACGCCGGGGTGCTGGTCGGGCTCACCCGCCCTGTCGCCCGGCAGCTCGCCATCCAGACCCTGCTCGGCTCGGCCCGGTTGCTCGACGAGACGGGGGACGAGCCGTCTACCCTGCGAGCGGCGGTCACGTCCCCGGGAGGCACGACCGCTGCGGGCCTGCGTGCGCTGGAGTCTGCGGGGGTGCGCAGCGCCATCCTCGACGCGGTCGCCGCTGCCACCCAGCGCGCCCGCGAACTGGGGACCTAGGAGGGGACCCGCGAACCTGCCGGTCTTTCCCCATATCTCATGAGCCCCCCTTTTCACCGGAGCCTCACTGGCGTACCCTCGTGACACGGAGAAGGGTGGTAGGACGCGTGCAACGAAAGCCACACGTGCAGTCGGGCGAAGCGAGGCCGAGGTTCGTCACTGTCGCCGAGGTAGCTGACCAGCTGAGGGTCTCCAATATGACCGTCTACCGGCTCGTGCAGTCGGGACAGCTGGCGGCGGTGAGGGTCGGTCGTTCGTACCGGATCCGGGAGGACGACGTGGACCGCTACCTCGCCGGGCAGTACACGCAGGCAGGCTGAACCCCCGGGTTCGCTTCCGGCACTTGCCCCCCTGGTAGATCTCATAGCCCGGCCGATCGTCTTCCTCAGCGACTACGGCCTCGACGACGAGTTCGTCGGGATCGTTCACCGCGTCATTGTCTCCGAGGCGCCCGGCGTGAGAGTCGTCGACCTGAACCACCGGATCCGGGCGCACGATGTCCGAGCCGGGTCGCTCGCCCTGTGGAGGTGCGGTCCCTGGTTGAGGGGGAGCGTCGTGTTGGCCGTCGTGGACCCCGGCGTGGGGACCCCGAGGCGCGCCGTCGCCTTGGAAGTTGCCGGCGCCGGAGTGACCCTCGTCGGCCCGGACAACGGGCTGCTCGCACCGGCAGCCCGGGCCTTGGGCGGTGTCACCGCGGCCGTCGAGCTTCTGGCCCTGCCGGTCGCTGCGCAGGATTCGGGTGCAACCTTCGCCGGGCGCGACCTGTTCGCTCCCGTGGCTGCCCGGCTGGCCTCTGGGGAGTGGACGCTGGCCGACGCGGGAGTTGCCGTCGACCCGTCGAGCCTCATGGGCGGTGAGGTCAGAATCGCCGCCGCCGGGGTTGACGGCGTGGTGGCGTGCGAAGTGCTGTGGGTCGACCGGTTCGGCAACGCTCAGCTGAACACGCGCGGGGAGGGCGTGAGCGACACCGTGCAAGTCGCCGCCGGCGGCGGGTGTGTCGGGGCTCGGCGGGTGGCAGCTTTCGGTGACCTCGCCAGCGGCGAACTCGGGCTCGTGACCGACTCGTACGGGTTGCTGGCGCTGGCCCTGGACCGTGCGCCGGCGGCTTCCCGGCTCGGGTTGCACGAAGGCGACGCCGTGCGGTTATCGCCGGCTCGGCCCGGCGAGGACCGCCGGTAGCATCGGGGTATGGCATCCGCGCGGCGGATCCCGCAAGCGACCGTAGCGAGGCTTCCTCTCTACCTCAGGGCGCTGGACGAGATCGCAGCAGAACGCGAGGCGACCATCTCCTCCGAGGCGCTCGCCGGCCGCGCCGGCGTCAACGCCGCGCAGGTCCGCAAGGACCTCTCCTATCTGGGCTCGTACGGCACGCGAGGGGTCGGCTACGACGTCGCCTACCTCCTCATGCAGATCAACCGGCAGCTCGGTCTGGGCGAGGCGCACCGCGTGGCGATCATCGGCGCGGGACGCTTGGGGCAGGCCCTCGCCGGTTACGGCGGGCTCCCGGCGCGGGGGTTCCAGGTGATCGCAGCGTTCGACAACGATCCCACCAAGATCGGCACCGCCATCGGCCCCGTCACCATCGCCTCGGTGGCGAGCATGCCGGAGGTGATGCGCGCGGAGCGCGTCGCGGTCGCGATCCTCACCACTCCGGCGTCAGCCGCTCAAGCGGTGGCGGATCTCGCCGTAGAAGGAGGAGTGCGGTCGATCCTCAACTTCGCGCCGACGACGGTGTGCGTTCCGCGGGGGGTCGCCCTCCGGCAGGTGGACCTGGGTATCGAGCTCCAGATCCTGAGCTTCTACCAGGAACACCAGATCGCAACGCCGCCGGCCCGCCGGCCTGAGGCTGATCCGGCCCGCCGGCCTGAGGGTGCGCCCGCGCAGGCAGCGCCGATCGGGGGTTGAGGGTGGACTCGTACGTCCCGGTGTACCCGGTGAACCTCGTCGTCGCGGGGAGGCGTTGCGTGGTCGTGGGAGGTGGACCGGTCGCTGCGCGCAAGGCAGAGGGGTTGTCGGCCGCCGGCGCCGAGGTCGTGGTTGTCGCGCCTCGGGTCAGCACGGCGATCCGGGGCCTGGCTGGCGTATCGGTCGAGGAGAGGGAGTACCGCAAGGGTGATCTCGATGGGGCGTGGCTCGCGGTGGCCGCGACGGACGACCCGGCGGTGAACCGGCGGGTCCACGCCGACGGCGAAGCTGAGCGTGTCTGGGTCAACGCGGTGGACGACCCGCCGGCGTGCTCGTTTACCTTGCCGGCGGTGGTGCGCCAGGGGCCGGTCGTGGTCGCGGTGTCCACGTCCGGGCACAGCCCGGCGCTGGCGGGGTGGATCCGTGAGAAGGTGGCCGGACAACTCGGCCCGGAGGTGGCGTTGCTCGCCGAGTGGCTGTCGGACGCCAGGGAACAGATGAAGGCGGCCGGGCGTTCAACAGAGGACGTCGACTGGCGCACGGCGCTGAATTCCGACATGCTCGAATTGATCCGAACGGGCCAGGTGGCCCTGGCAAGGGAGCGCCTCCAGGCGTGTCTGTCGTCGCAGTAGGTCTCAACCACCGCATGGTGCCTTTGTCGGCGCTGGAGCCGATGACGGTCGGTCCGGCGCGCCTTCCCAAGGCGCTGCACGACCTTGCCGCGCACGAGAACCTGACCGAGGTCGTCGTCCTGTCGACCTGCCTCCGCACGGAGATCTACGCGGTCGCCCACCGTTTTCACACCGCCATCGCCGACATCCGGAACTTCCTGTCCGCGTGGAGCGGCCGCCCGCCGGAGGACTTCGCCGGCCACCTGTACGAGTATCACGACGAGGCGGTTGCGAGCCACCTGTTCACCGTCGCCGCGGGCCTCGACTCCGCGGTGCTCGGCGAGAGCGAGATCCTCGGCCAGGTCGGTTCCGCCTGGGACGCCGCTCGCGAGCACGGCACCGCCGGGCCTGTCCTGTCCATGCTGTTCCGCCAGGCGCTCGAGGTCGGCAAGCGCGTCCGCTCCGAGACCGCAATCTCGCGGGGCACCACGTCGCTCTCGCAGGCGGCGGTGGCGCTGGCGGGGGAGAAGCTCGGGTCGTTGTCGGGTGTCACGACAGTTGTTATGGGTGCCGGCGAGATGGGCGAGGCGATGGCCCAGGCCCTGGCCGGCGCTCTGGATGGCGACGGCGAGCTGGTCGTGGTCAACCGGACGTGGAGCCGGGCGACAGAGCTGGCGGCGCGCTGCGGCGGCCGGGCGATCGAGTGGGACGCGCTGCCCTCCGCTCTCGTTCAGGCCGATGTGCTGCTCGCCTCGACCGGATCTGCGGATGTGCTGCTCGAGGCGGCTGACCTGGAACCGTTGATGGAGGCCCGGGAGGGCCGCCCGCTTCTCATCGTCGACATAGCGGTGCCTCGCGACGTGGACCCGTCGGTGGGTTCGTTGCCCAGCGTCACGCTGCTCGACATGGACGACCTGTCGGCGTTCGCGTCGAAGGCGATGGACGGACGCCGCGCTGAGGTCCCGCTCGCGCGGGCCATCGTCGCGGAGGAAGTCGAGCGCTACGTCGACGTCGCCGCGCAGCGGCAGGTCGCGCCGCTCGTGGCAGCGCTGCACGACAGCGCGGAGGAGATCCGCGAGGCCGAGATGCGGCGGTTCGCCCGCCGGCTCGCCGGCCTGTCGCCCGCGCAGGCGCAGGCCGTCGAGGCGCTCAGCCGCGGCATCGTCGCCAAGATCCTCCACGACCCGACGGTGGCGCTGAAGACGTCCGCGGGCGGTCCAGGCGGCGAGCAGCTGGCACAGGCGCTGCGGCAGCTGTTCGACCTCTAGACGCCCGAGTTGCGCCTGCGTATAGCGACACGGGGGAGCGAGCTCGCGCGTTGGCAGGCCGGTGAGGTCGCGCGGCTGATCGGCGCGGCGATCGAAGGTGTCGAAGTTTCGCTGGTCGTGGTAGAGACGTCGGGTGACCGCAGGCTCGACGTTCCGATCTGGGAGATCGGCGGCCAGGGCGTGTTCGTCAAGGAGGTACAGGCGGCCGTCCTCGACGGGCGGGCGGACGTGGCCGTCCACTCGGCAAAGGACCTGCCGTCGGTGCCAGCGCCCGGGCTTGCGATCGCGGCGGTCCCCGAGCGCGGCGACCCGCGCGATGCCCTGGTGGGCTCGACTCTCGGCGACCTGCCGGCGGGAGCCAGGGTCGCGACCGGATCGGTGCGCCGGCGGGCGCAGCTGGCGTGGATCCGCCCCGACCTCACCTTCACCAGCCTGCGCGGCAACATCGCAACCAGGTTGGAGAAGGTTCCCGCTGGGGGGTGCGTGGTGATGGCGGCAGCGGCGCTGGCAAGGCTCGGCCTTCTCGACCGCGCCGACGAGGTGCTCGACGAGTCGGCGATGCTGCCGCAAGTAGGGCAGGGCTGTCTCGCGGTCGAGTGCCGGGACGGCGACGCCGGCGTGCTCGAGCTGCTGGCGGCGATCGAGCACGGACCGAGCCGGGTAGCGCTCGATTGTGAGCGCGGTTTCCTCGCGCGTCTGGGAGGCGGATGCGACCTTCCGGTAGGCGCGTACGCTCGTCTCGATGGCGACGAGGTCAAGGTCGAGGGGATGCTGGCTTCTCCTGACGGGAGGGTGATGCTGCGCTCGAGCCGCCGCGGTGGGGTCGGAGCGCCGGCCTCTCTCGGAGCCGACCTCGCCGAGGAGCTCCTGGTCTCCGGCGGCGCAGACCTCCTGGCGGGGTGAGCGGCGGGTGACCGTTTACCTCGTGGGTGCCGGCCCCGGCGACCCGGGGCTGCTGACCGTCCGCGGCGCCGAGCTGCTCTCACGCGCCGACGTCGTGGTCCACGACCGCCTGGCCGACGCCAGCCTCCTCGACCTCGCACCCACCCGAGCGCGCCGGATCGACGTCGGCAAGGAGCCGGGAGGCCCGGCTCACCAGGACGAGATCAACCAGCTGATCGTGGCCGAAGGCAAGGCCGGGCGGTGCGTCGTCAGGTTGAAGGGCGGCGACCCGTTCGTGTTCGGGCGCGGCGGCGAGGAGGCGCTGGCCCTGATGGACGCCGGGGTGCCGTTCGAGATCGTCCCGGGCGTCACGTCGGCGATCGCCGTCCCCGCGTACGCAGGTACACCCGTGACGCACCGCGGGATGGCGACGTCGTTCACCGTCGTAACGGGGCACAGCCGCCACGCCGTCGACCGGGAGACCGACTGGGAGGCTCTGGCACGCGCCGGCGGGACGATCGTAGTCCTGATGGGGGTTGCGCACCGCGACCAGATCGCGGCGAGGTTGATGGCAGGCGGGCTGGATCCGTCCACCCCGGTACTTGCGGTGAGCTGGGGTACCCGGCCCGAGCAGAGCTCCGTGCGGGTGCGCCTGGACGAGCTCGCCTCGACTCCTCTGAACCCCCCGGTCACCATGGTGATCGGCGCCGTTGCGGGGCTGGATTTGAGGTGGTACGAGTCGCGGCCTTTGTTCGGGCGCCGGATCGTGGTCACGCGCGCCCGCTCGCAGGCATCCGGTCTGTCGTCGCGGCTGCGGGATCTCGGGGCCCGGCCCGTCGAGGTGCCGACGATCAGGATCGACCCTCCGTCGGATGGAGGCGACGGTCTGCGCCGGGCAGCGGCCGCCCTCGTCGATGGCGCGTACGGGTGGGTGGTGTTCACCTCGGCGAACGCTGTCGACGCGCTGATGGACCTGATCCCGGACGCGAGGGTTCTGTCGGAGACGGGTGTCGCAGCGGTCGGCCCCGCCACCGCGGACGCGCTGCGCAGGTACCGGATCGTCCCCGACCTGATGGCGGACAGCCAGACGGCGGAATCACTGCTCGAGGCATTCCCCGATCCCCCCGGACCGGCGGGAACCGGCGTTCTGCTGCCGCGTGCCGCCGAGGGAAGGGAGGTCCTCCCGCTCGGCCTAGCGGCGGCCGGGTGGGACGTGGATCTCGTCGAGGCCTACCAGACGGTGCGGGAGCCGGCCGACCCGCAGACGCGGTCGCTCGTCGCCGAGGCCGACGCCGTCTGCTTCACGTCGTCGTCGACGGTCACAGGCTTCGTAGAGTCCTGCGGGGTCAAAGCGGTGCCGCCGGTAGTGGTGTGCATCGGGCCGGCCACAGCGTCGACCGCGGAGGACGCCGGCATGCGGGTCGACGCGGTCGCTTCGCCTCACACCGTCGACGGTCTCATCGAAGCGCTACTCGGAGTGCTGCCCCGCGCTTGAAAGCCGGAACACGGGATGACGGGGCGCGATCGTGGCGATCTCCTCGTCGGTCGAGTCAGGACCCACCCCGTCGAAGAACACCCCTACCTCGGACTTCCATTTCCTGAGGTACTCGCGGATTATCCACGTCTTGTCGTCGCCGGTGACCTCGGTGCCGACCAGTTCCTCCCGCCTGCCACCGAGCAGCAAGGCGAGTCTCCCGCCGGCCGCCCTGACGTTGCGCACCCACTCCGTCTCGCCCCTCGGCGCCACGAGGAAGCGCTCGCCGCCCACCTCCAGGAGGTTGACCGGGACCCGCCTCTGCTGGCCGGTCTTGCGACCGCGAACTTCGAGCACCCTGCTTCCCCGCATGCTCATGCCCAGGCGGGTGGCCCCCGCCACGATCCCGTTGGCCACGTGCTTGGTGAACCACCCCGGCCGGCGGTAGTGAGCTGCCATCGAACCTCCTCCGTCCATTCTGGAACGCCGCAAGCTACCCGGGCAGCGCTGACAGGCGCCGCACGACGGTACCTTTGTCGCATGGTCTTCCCGGCTTCCCGGATGCGCAGGTTGCGCCGCACCCCCGCCTTGCGCGACCTGGTCGCCGAGACGTCGCTCAGCCCCTCGGACCTCATCGCGCCGATGTTCGTAAGGGAGGGGATCGAGGAGCCACAGCCCATAGCGTCGTTGCCGGGGGTGGTCCAGCACACGGTGGAGTCGCTCGTGAAGGATGTCCACCGCGTCTCGTCCCTCGGGGTCCCTGCGGTGGTCCTGTTCGGGGTTCCGAGCCGCAAGGACGCGGTCGGCTCGGGCGCATCGGACCCTGACGGCATCGCGCAGGTGGCCCTGCGCCGACTCGCCGAGGAATTCGGCGAGTCGGTGGTCCTCATGGCCGACCTCTGCCTCGACGAGTACACGGACCACGGCCACTGCGGGATCCTCGATTCCTCCGGCGGCGTCGACAACGACCGGACCCTTGACCGCTACGGCCAGGTCGCCCTCGCTCAAGCCGACGCCGGCGCGCACGTGGTCGCGCCCTCGGGGATGATGGACGGGCAGGTCGGTGCGATCCGCGCCGCGCTGGACGGGGGAGGGTTCACGGACGTCGCGGTGATGTCCTACGCGGCGAAGTACGCCTCCGCGCTCTACGGCCCGTTCCGCGACGCGGTCGACGTCACCATCCAATGCGGCGGCGACCGCAAGGGGTACCAGCAGGACAACCGCAACGCGCGCGAGGCGCTCCGCGAGGTCGCGCTCGACGTCGACGAGGGCGCCGATATCGTCATGGTGAAACCGGCGCTCGCCTACCTCGACGTCATCGCCGCGGTCCGCTCGCGCGTAGACGTCCCGCTCGCCGCGTACCACGTCAGCGGCGAGTACTCGATGATCAAGGCCGCGGCGGAGCGGGGCTGGATCGACGGGCCGGCGGTAGCGCTCGAGCACACCGTCGCGATCAAGCGCGCCGGGGCCGACCTGATACTCACCTACCTGGCCGCTGAGGTGGCCGAGCTTCTCAATGCGTGATCGCGAGGCGACCAACGAGGCCCTTTTCGAGCGCGCCCAGAAGGTGATCCCGGGCGGGGTGAACTCGCCGGTCCGCGCCTTCAAATCCGTCGGAGGCGTCCCGTACTTCGTGGAGCGGGCGGAGGGCGCGTACGTGTGGGATGTCGAGGGGACCCGCTACCTCGACTACGTCCAGTCCTATGGGGCGTCGATACTCGGGCACGCACACCCCAAGGTGGTCGAAGCCGTCCGGGCCGCCGCCGGCGACGGAACGTCCTACGGGGCGCCGACGGAGCGAGAGGTGCTCCTGGCCGAGGAGATCTGCTCCCGGGTCGCCGGCTGCGACAAGGTCCGCCTGGTGTCCAGCGGCACGGAGGCGTCGATGTCTGCGGTGCGCCTGGCGCGCGGCGCCACCGGCCGCGACAGGGTCGTGCTCTTCGCCGGCTGCTACCACGGTCACAGCGACGGGCTCCTTGCCGGCGGCGGGAGCGGGGTCGCGACGCTCGGGCTTCCGGCGTCCGCCGGCGTCACGAAGGCGGCAGTCGCGGACACAGTCGTCGCTCCGTACAACGTCGTCCCCGAGATCGGCGACGACGTGGCTTGCGTCATCGTCGAGCCGGTCGCGGCGAACATGGGTCTGGTACCACCGGCGCCCGGGTTCCTCGCCGGGTTGCGCGAAGCATGCGACCGCGCGGGAGCGCTCCTGGTATTCGACGAGGTGATAACGGGTTTTCGCGTCGCGTACGGCGGCGCCGCTGAGGTATTCGGCGTGACACCGGACCTGTGGTGCTTCGGAAAGGTGATCGGGGGTGGCCTTCCGCTTGCAGCCTTCGGCGGTCGCCGCGACGTGATGGACGAGCTGGCCCCGGCCGGAGCCGTCTACCAGGCCGGGACGTTGTCGGGGAATCCGCTGGCGACCGCTGCTGGTCTTGCGGTGCTCGCCGAGCTGGATCGGTCTGCATACGGCGAACTTTCCGCACGGGTCGGGCGCCTGGCCGCGGGGCTGGCCGACGCCATGGGTCCAGGCGTGCAGGTGCCAGTGGCCGGCCCGTTGTTGGGCGTGTTCTTCGCCGATCAGCCGGTCACGGACTACGAAGGTTCCAAGGCCTCCGCGGGGACCGGCCGCTACCCCCCGCTCATGCACGGCTTGCTCGAACGCGGAGTGGCGATCGCCCCGGGCGCCTACGAGGTCTTTTTCCCGAGCCTCGCGCACAGCGACGCGGACCTCGAGCGCACCGTCGAGGCGTTCGGAGAAGTCGCCGGGGGTGAACCTATTTAGGCGGCTTCGGGGACGAGCCTGGCGAGCGCCGCCAGCGCCCTGTACGCCGCCTCGGCCGGGCCGATCTCGTCCGGGCGGAGGATGTTCGCCATGATCCGCAGCACCCACTCCATCAGGGAGCGGCTGCGCATGCCGGTGGTGACGAGGGTGCGCATGATCTCCGGTCGCCCGATCACCTTCACGAACGCCCGCGCCACCTTGTAATAGAGCGCGTAAGTCTCCTGCAGGCGCTTCTCGTAGGTCTGGAGCGCCATCCCGTCGCCGGTACTGAGCGCGAGGTTGACAGCGTCCGCCGCCATGCGGCCGGACTCGTACGCATAGGCGATCCCTTCGCCGTTGAACGGGTTGATCGTCCCGCCCGCGTCGCCCACGACCAGCCAGGTCGGGCCGGCGTGAGGCCCGACGGACATCCCCATGGGCAGGCGACCCCCGGTCGGTGGCCCGCAGGCCGTCTCGGGGCGGATGTCCCACGACGGCGGGGCGTACTCGGAGAAGCTCTGCAGCAGGTGCGTCGTGTTGACTGCCTTCCACTGGTTGAAGGTCGACAGCAGACCGATCCCGACGTTGATCCTCCCGTCGCCGACCGGGAATATCCACCCGTAGCCGGGAAGCACGTTGCCGCCCTTGTCCCGTATGTCGAGCCAGCTGTCGATCCACGGCTCGTCGTGGCGCGGCGAGGTCCAGTACCCGCGGATCGCCATGCCCAGCGGGTAGGCGCGGTTGCGGCTCGTGCCGAGGATGCGCCCGAAGCGCGAGTTGGCACCGTCGGCGACGACCACGTAGCGGGCACGGACGGCTACGCCGGTGGGGGACCGCCTGTCACCCTCGGGCTTGATCTTCACGTCGGCTCCCCGCACCAGGCCGCCCTCGACGATGGGCGCGGTCGCCTCGGACCCGTCCCACACGGTCGCGCCTGCCTTCGCCGCGCGTTCGGCGACGAGGGCATCGAGGTCCTTGCGGGTGATCACGTACCCGTAGCCGGGCAGGGTGGGATGGCCCGGCCAGGTCAACTCGAGGGTTCGCCCGAAGCCGTGGGAGCGAAGGCCGCTGTAGCGGTGCCCGGCGCCAGCCAGCTCGTCGCCCAGGCCCATGTCTTCCAGCTGCTTCACGGACCGCGGGGTCAGGCCGTCCCCGCAGGTCTTCTCGCGGGGGTAGGTCTTGCGCTCCACCATGACGACGTCATGGCCTGCCGAGGCGAGCCAGTACGCGCACGCGGACCCCGACGGCCCGCCGCCTACCACCAAGACGTCACAGTGGCGCGTCTGGGCGGGAGCGGCGCTATCCATGGAAGCAATTTAGAGGACCGGAGGGTCGCCGCCGGCGGCCGGCATGGCGGACGGGGCCGCCGGGGCCTGCCGGCGCCGCCCGGCTAGCCGGAATGGACCGGCCCAGAGGGGCCAGCACTAACATCGGCCGCCGATGGACCAGTACCTCCCGATCGTATTGATGCTGGCCCTGACCGCCCTCTTCGCGGGCGCGTCGGTGGCGGGGTCGAGGCTGCTCGGTCCGAAGCGTCCGACCGCCGCGAAAGAAGGGCCGTACGAGTCCGGGATCGTCCCGCACTACCAGCCGGCCGCCCGCTTTCCTGTGCGGTTCTACCTGGTGGCGATGATCTTCATCATCTTCGACATCGAGGTGATCTTCCTCTATCCCTGGGCCGTCATGTACCACCAGCTCGGCACGTTCGGGCTCGCCGAGATGGCGGCCTTCGCGGTGGTCGTATTCATCGCTTTCGCCTACCTCGTGTCCAACGGCGCGCTCGACTGGGGCCCGAGAGCGCGCAGGGGTGGCAAGGCCCCGGTCGACCTCGTACGCAGCCCCACGGCAACGGTGCGCCGGGTCCCGCGCCCCAGCGAGTTGTACCGCGGTGCTGCGCCGCGACCGCTCGACCCCGGCTCCGAGAGAGCGCCGGCCGGCCAGCCTCAACCCGAACACGTCGAGAGCGCGTAGGTGCTCCCGAACCTGGTGCAGGTCGGTTGGCAGCAGCTGGGCGCGCCGTTCTACGGTGCGGTACGGGCCTTCGATCCCACACGAGAACGCCAGCAACGCGAGGAGCGCAAGGAGGCGGTACATGGGCCTTGAGGATCTCCAGCACAACTTCCTGACCGGCACGCTCGAGGGTTTCGTCAAGTGGGCGCGCGCCTCGAGCTCCTGGGGCGCCAACTTCGGGCTCGCTTGCTGCGCGATAGAGATGATGGCGACGGGCGCCGCGAACTTCGATCTCGCCCGCTTCGGCATGGAGGTGTTCCGAGCGTCGCCGCGCCAGGCCGACGTCATGATCGTCGCTGGGCGGGTCAGCCAGAAGATGGCGCCTGTGCTCCGTCAGGTCTACGACCAGATGATGGAGCCGAAGTGGGTCATCTCCATGGGGGTGTGCGCGAGCACCGGTGGCATGTTCAACAACTACGCCATCGTCCAGGGCGTCGACCAGATCGTCCCGGTAGACGTGTATGCGCCCGGCTGCCCCCCGGGACCCGAGACGCTCATCCACTCCATCCTGACCCTGCACCAGAAGATCCGGACCGGCGAGATCACCCGCCGCATATCGCCCTCCGGTGCACGCGAAGGCGCAGGGATCCAACTCGCTGCACCAAGGTCGGCGTAAGCGACACCCATGAGCGAGCAGACTCCACCCGTCGAGGAGATGACCGATACCGCGCCGCCCTCACAGCCGGCGACCCTGCACGGGTGCCCGACTGAAACATTCTTCGGAGCGGAAGTCGTGCACTGCAACCGCGACTCCTACGTCGAGCTGTGCAAGGCCTTGAAGGCCGATGGGTACGCGATGCCGGTAGGGGTGACGGGCGTCGACTACCTCACCCATCCCGGTCGGTCGTTGCCTGAGAGCGTCAAGGCGGAGCGGTTCGAGGTAGTCGTCGAGCTCCTCTCCCTCAGGCAACGCAAGCGGATCCGGGTCCGCTGCCAGGTGCCGGGTGACGACCCCCACGTGCCGACGTTGTTCGACGTTTGGCCCGGCGTCGAGGCACACGAGCGCGAGACCTACGACATGTTCGGGATCCGCTTCGACGGCCATCCGGACCCCTCGCGAATCCTGATGCCGGAGGACTGGGAAGGTCACCCGCTGCGAAAGGACTACGACGTGGGGCACGTCCCGGTCCAGTTCAAGGAGTCCCCCAAGTGAGCGACACGCCGACCAATCCCGCTCGGCGCACGAGCCTCCTGGACAAGATCCTCGGCCGGGTCCAACCGGGCGGGGAGGAGATGGCCGGGCTGCTCGAGATCAAGACCGACGAGGGTGACCAGGAGATGGCGCCCCGCCAGCGCACGAGCGCGCGCGAGATGTGGATCGAGTCGGGCACCACGGTGCGCACGGGTGAGGGACCGCGACTCGACCGGATGGACCTCGACGTAGAGGCGCCCGAGGACGAGACCATGATCCTCAACCTTGGCCCGTCGCATCCGTCTACCCACGGGGTGCTGCGCGTCATGGTCGAACTGGACGGGGAAACGGTGCTGAGGTCGAAGCCCGTCGTGGGCTACCTGCACACCGGGATGGAGAAGACCGGCGAGGAGCTGATGTACCACCAGGGGTCCACGAACGTGACCCGCATGGATTACCTGTCGCCGTTCTTCAACGAGCTGACCTTTTCCCTCAGCGTCGAGCGGCTCCTCGGGGTCGAGATACCGCCCCGCGCAACCTGGATCCGCATGCTCATGTCGGAGCTCAACCGGATCAGCTCCCACTTCTTGTGGCTCGCAACCAACAGCGCCGACATCGGCGCCATCAACATGCTCGTGTACGGATGGCGTGACCGCGAGATGGTGCTGTCTTTCTTCGAAAAAGTGACCGGCTTGCGGATGAACCACAACTACATCCGTCCGGGCGGGGTGGCAGCGGACCTCCCGGATGGGTGGCGCGACGACGTCCTGGCACTGTGCGAGGCCATCCCGCGCCGCATGGACGAGTACGACAACCTGCTCACCGGCCAGCCGATCCTCCAGAGGCGCCTGCAGGGGGTCGGCCCGGTCGACGCCGATACCGCCATCGCCCTCGGGCTCACCGGACCGCTGCTGCGATCCACGGGAGTGGCATGGGACCTCCGGCGAGACATGCCCTACCTCGCCTACGACGACGTCGACTTCGACGTGATCGTCGGAACCAACGGCGACTGCTGGGACCGCTACGCCATCCGCTTCAACGAGATCCGCGAGTCAGTGCGGATCATTCGTCAGATCGCCGACATGATGCCCAGCGGGGACTTCCGCGTGCAGGACAAGAAGGTGACGCCGCCCCCGCGCAACCGCATCGACGAGTCGATGGAGGCGTTGATCCATCATTTCAAGCTATACACCGAGGGTTTCCGGGTACCCGCCGGCGAGGCGTACGTCCCCGTCGAGAGCCCGCGCGGCGAGAGCGGGTGCTTCATCGTCTCCGACGGGACGTCCCGCCCCTACCGGCTGCACATGCGCGCCGCCAGCTTCGCCAACCTGCAGGCGCTTCCGCACCTTGCGCGAGGCTCGCTAATCGCCGACACGATCGCGATCGTCTCGACGATCGATCCCGTCCTGGGTGACGTCGACCGGTGATGGTCTCGCGGCGCCGCCCGGGTTGGACGGGTCGGTTTGCGAAGCCAACTCAAGACTCACTTCACGCGGGTTTTGCGGCAGCTTCGCCGATGGGCAAGGATCGGGCGTGGCCCGCCTGACGCCCGACAACGAGCAACGCGCGCGCGACCTGATCGCCCTCTACCCGTACGCGCGCTCGGCTCTCATCCCGATCCTGCACGTGCTGCAGGAGCAGGACGGGTACCTGTCGGAAGATGGGATGGAGCAAGTCGGCGAGATGCTCGGCCTCACTGCCGCCGAGGTACGCGGCACCGCCACCTTCTACGACATGTTCCACTTCGAACCGGTCGGCAAGTACCTCGTAGCGGTCTGCACCAACATCGCGTGCATGCTCCAGGGGGCCTACCGGCTCCTGGAGTACGTGGAGGACCGTCTTGGCGTCGCGCCCGGCGGGACCACGGCGGACGGTATGTTCACCCTGGAGGACGCCGAATGCCTCGCGCTGTGCGGCAACGCTCCGTGCGTCACTGTCAACTGGCGGTTCTTCGGTGACATGGACCCGGACGGCTTCGACTCGCTGGTCGAGGACCTGCGCGCCGGGCGGCTCGACGAGGAGGTGCCGCCGCACGGGACGTTGAGCCGGGTACGCCGGGCGGCCGGCATTGGATCGGACGGTCGTGGCGCCGGTCAGCATCCGGTGCCCTTGGGCACGCGGCGCACGACGGCGGCAGTGGCGTCCATCAATGCCGGGCACCTGGAAGGGCGCCAGTGACGGTCACCGACGCCGCACCGATCGTCAGCCGGCGGCTGGCGACGCCGCACTCGTGGACCCTGCGGTCCTACCTGGACGACCAGGGTTACGAGGGACTGCGCGCCGCTCTCAAGATGACACCTGAGCAGGTGCACGAGCACGTGAACACGGCCAACATCCTCGGCCGTGGGGGTGCGGGGTTCGAGGCGGGCCGCAAGTGGGGGATGCTCCGCAAGGCGCAGCCGATCTACTTGACGATCAACGGCGACGAGAGCGAGCCGGCGACCTTCAAGGACCACGCCCTCATCGAGGGAGACCCCCATCAGCTCATCGAAGGATCGCTGATCTGCGCGTACGCGATCGGCGCTGCGCAGGTGTTTCTGTACGTCCGCGGTGAGTTTCCGCTCGCGATCGAACGACTGCAGGCCGCCCTCAACGAGGCCTATGGGATGGGGGCGGTCGGCCAGAAGATCTTCGGAAGCGACTTCTCGGTGGACATCGTCGTGCACCCCGGAGCCGGCGCCTACATCTGCGGCGAGGAGACAGCGCTGCTCGAGAGCCTCGAGGGCAAGAGGGGGTACCCGAGGATCAAGCCACCGTATTTCCCCGCGGCAATGGGCCTCTACGGCGCGCCGACGATCGTCAACAACGTCGAGACGGTGTCGAACCTGCCGTGGTTGATGCTGCACGGTGGGGAGGCGTTCGCTGCGCTGGGCGAGGGTCGTTCGAAAGGGACAAAGCTGCTCGCGCTGGCGGGTCACGTGAAGCGGCCCGGCAACTACGAGCTCGAGTGGGCGAAGGCCACGTTCAGGGACCTGATCTACGACCCCCGCCTCGGCGGTGGCATCCGCGACGACAACGACCTGAAGGCGATCATCCCGGGTGGAGTGTCTTCGCCGTGGTTGGGCGCCGATCAGGTCGACGTCTCCTTGTCCAACGAAGCGATCGCCGGAGCGGGCTCGATGGCGGGCTCCGGTTCGGTCATCCCCATGGACCACACGACGTGCATGGTGCGCGCGGCGTGGAGGATCACGCGGTTCTTCCACCGCGAGTCGTGCGGGCAGTGCACGCCATGCCGCGAGGGCAGCGGCTGG
Organism: Acidimicrobiales bacterium; assembly: GCA_035533095.1. Taxonomy (NCBI): domain Bacteria; kingdom Bacillati; phylum Actinomycetota; class Acidimicrobiia; order Acidimicrobiales; species Acidimicrobiales bacterium. The sequence continues at coordinate 49,521 of DATLUM010000137.1, forward strand.
CTCGAGAAGATCCTCGAGCGGATCGAGTCCGGCCAGGGGCGTGAATCGGATCTCGACTTGTTGATGGACGTGTGCGACAACATCTCTCCGGGCGTCACCTGGCCGCCGGCGCAGACCACCATCTGCGTCCTCGGCCCGTCGATGCCCCCATCGATCGCTTCCGGGATCCGGAAGTTCCGCGACGAATACCTCGCCCATGTACGAGAGGGTCGCTGCCCGTTCCCCCCCGACCGCCTGCCGAGGAAGATGGCCCGTGTCTGAGGTCAACCCGGGACCCGGCACCTCGACCGGCCACACCGGCGTCGAGGCGCCAGTCCGCCTGGTCTCCCGCCCGACCGTGACCGAGAGCGCCGTCGGCACGGCGCCGCCGGCTCCGGCTCCCGGTGGCGAGACCGTGAACATCACGATCGACGGCCGCGAGGTCGAGGCGAAGGCCGGTCAGTGGATCATCCAGGCTGCCGACGAAGCTGGGGTCTACATCCCCCGCTTCTGTTACCACCCGCGCATGAAGCCGGTGGGCATGTGCCGCATGTGCCTGGTCGAGGTGGAGGGCCCTCGGGGACCTTCGCTGATGCCGGCCTGCTACAACCCCGTCGCGGACGGCATGAAGATCAGCACCGCCAGCCCGATGGCTAAGAAGGCGCAGGAAGGCGTTCTCGAGTTCCTGCTTGTCAACCACCCGCTGGACTGCCCGGTGTGCGACAAGGGAGGCGAATGCCCCCTGCAGGACCAGACCCTCGCTTACGGTCCCGGTGAGACGCGCTTCGTCGAGGAGAAACGGCACTGGGAGAAGCCGATCGCGTTGAGCGAGCTGGTGCTGCTGGACCGTGAGCGGTGCATCCAGTGCGGTCGCTGCGTGCGCTTCGCCGACGAGGTGGCCGGGGATCCGCTTATCGACTTCGCCGAGCGTGGCGACATGACAGAGGTCGCTGTCTTCCCGGACGAACCCTATTCGTCTTATTTCAGCGGCAACGTGGTGCAGATCTGCCCGGTAGGGGCGCTGACGTCCAAGCCGTACCGGTTCAAGGCACGCCCTTGGGACCTGGAGCAGGTGGAGAGCACGTGCACCACGTGCGCGGTCGGATGCCGCGTCGCAGTGCAGTCGAGTTTCGGCGAGATCACCCGCCTGATCGGCGTCGACTCCGATCCGGTCAACTGGGGCTGGCTGTGCGACAAGGGACGGTTCGTCTTCGAGTCGGGCCGCAGCGAGTCACGCTTGACGACGCCAATGGTTCGCAAGGGCGGCGACCTTGTCCCGGCCTCCTGGGCGGAGGCGCTCACCGCGGCGGCGGAAGGCCTGTCGCGGGCGAAAATGTCGGGCGGCGGCGAGTCCCTGGCGGTCATCGGCGGCGCGCGTCTGGCCAACGAGGACGCTTACGCGTGGGCGAAGGCGGCTCGCGTCGCTTTCGGCACCGACAACGTCGACGCGCAACTCGGTGACGGGCTGCCGGCCGAGACGATCCTCGGCTTGCCACGGGTGACGATCGACCAGGCGTGCAGCGCGCCGCTTGTCATCACGCTGTGCGGCGACGTCAAGGACGACCTACCGGTCCTGTACATCAGGTTGCGCGACGCGGTCCGTGAGAAGGGCGCGCAGATCGTCGAGATCACCCCCGCGCGCACGGGCCTGTCGCCGTACGCGGCCCTGACCTTGCAGTACCGGCCCGGAGAGGTGGAGGCGCTGGCCGCGGCAGTGGCCGGCGAGGGGCCGGTCACGGGCGAGGTGGCGGGCATCGACGCCTCGGCCCTGTCCGAGGTGCGTGGGCACCTGGCGCGAGCTGCGGAGATCGCTGCACGCGATGGTTCGGCGGGACCAGCCGTGGTGGTCCTGATCGGTCGCCCGTCGCTTGCGGAGCCTGCCGAACAGGTCGCTGCTGCTGCGCGCGTTCTGGCGGACATCCCCGGGGTCGCATTCCTTCCGGCCCTGCGCCGTGGCAATGTTCACGGTGCGCTCGACCTCGGCCTGGCTCCCGGCGTGCTACCCGGTCGACTCGGGCTGGATGAGGGCCGCGACTGGTTCGCGCACCACTGGGGCGCCGAGTTGCCTCGTCGCGCGGGCATGGACACCGCGGGGATCCTCGACGCAGCGTCGCGTGGCCGCATCGGAGGCCTGGTGTTGCTCGGGGCCGACCCGCGCAGCGACTTCATCGATGCCCGCCTGGCGCTGCGCGGGATGTCCGGTGCCCGTTTCGTGGTCGCGGTCGACACCCACCTGAACGAATCCACGAAGCACGCCGACGTCGTCCTGCCGGCCGCGACTTGGGCCGAGAAGCGCGGAACGTTCACGAACATCGAGGGACGGCTCACGTGGCTCAGCCAGGTGGTGACCGCCCCGGGCTTGGCATGGCCCGATTGGATGATCGCAAGCGAGCTCGCCACCCGGATGGGCGTGGACCTCGGGTTCAACAGCCAAGACGACATCTGGGCGGAGGTCACGCGACTGTCGCCGGTGCACGCCGGCGCGGGGTATCACGTCCTTTCGGAGCAGCAGTCGCGCGACGGGGTGGTCGTTCCGCTCGTGCCGGGTGACAGTGCCGACCGCCGCGCGCCCAAGCCACTCGACCCGATGGCGGATCCGGGGATCGCGTCGGCCGAGCTGCACAACATCGCGCCCACGTCGATGCTGCTGAAGGCTTCCGCGTCGGTGGCGATGGAGCCCGAGACCGAGGCCGGGGTGCGGCCCGTGACGGTGTCGCCGGCGGGTGGCGTGCGAACCGGAGCCGCTTCGGAGGGCACGGCGGGTGCTGCCGGCGAGGGTGAGGCCGGTGTTCCAGCAGGCGAGGAGGCCGGTGTTCTGGCGGGCGAGGGGGCGGAGCCGCCGGCGCAGCCGGCGGCGATGGGCCTGCCGCAGATGGCGCCGGCATCCGGCTCCGGTGAGTCCGGTGGCCCGAGCGGCATTTCGCAGCAAGGTCTGCGGTTGGTGACTCGGCGCACCATGTGGGACGGTGGGACGCTCGTGCGGTCCGTGCCGGCGCTAGCAGGGCTGCACCCGCAGCCGTGCCTGAGGGTCCACCCGTCCGTGCTCGCGGATCTCGGGACTGCGGATGGCGAGCGGGTGGTGCTGCGCTCGGCGAGCGGGAAGGTGACCGTGGCAGCCGCCGGCGACCCGACACTGCCGCCGGGCACGGCCTTCCTGCCGTGGAACCTGCCGGGCGTGCCCGCCGGCGATCTCATCCAGGCCGGCGCAGCGGCCATCAGTGTCAGCGTGGAAGCGGCCGCGGAAGAGGAGGGATCTTCCGATGGGTGACCCGCTCTTCGCGAACGGTCTCAACCTGGCCGTCTGGATCATCCTGCTCGTAAAGGTCGTGGTCGTCTTCGCGTTCGTGATGGTCTCGGTGCTGTTCATGGTCATGTACGAGCGCAAGGCGGTCGCCTGGCTCGGCGTGCGCTACGGCCCCAACCGTGCGGGCCCCAACGGCTGGCTGCAGTCGCTCGCCGACGGGACCAAGCTCCTCTTCAAAGAGGCCTTCACCCCACGTACGGCGGACAAGGCCGTCTACAAGATCGCGCCCTATCTGATGCTCTTCCCGGCGCTGGTGGCCTTCTCGATCGTGCCGATCGGCGGCACCATCACGGTCGCCCACCACACGACCCGGCTGCAGCTTGTCGATCCCCCATGGGGAATCCTCTTCCTCCTCATGACCTCCGGCATCGCCGTATACGGGGTGATGCTCGCCGGGTGGTCATCCGGTTCCAAGTACCCGCTGCTCGGCGCCGTCCGGGCCAGCGCGCAGATGGTGTCCTACGAGGCGGTCCTTGGTCTCACGACCGCGACCGTCATCGTGGTGACCGGCTCGCTGCACACGAGCGCCATCGTGATCAACCAGCACGGCGGCTTCCTCTATCACTGGAACATCATCAGGACGGCGTTGATCCCCTTCGCCCTGTTCGCGATCGCCATCACCGCCGAGATGACGCGCCCGCCGTTCGACCTGGTCGAAGCGGAAGAGGAGCTCTCGGGTGGTTACAACATGGAGTACTCGTCGATCGATTTCGCATGGTTCTACCTCGCGGAGTACGCCGCGCTGGTCACCAACTCGGCGATCATCGTCACCCTCTGGCTGGGTGGGCCCGACGGACCGGGCATCGCCGGCCACAGCATCGGGCCATTCTGGTTCCTCCTCAAGCTGCTGATCATCCTTTACATCTACGTGTGGATCAGGGCGACCCTGCCGCGCATGCGCTACGACCAGCTGATGGATCTCGGGTGGAAACGACTCATCCCCGGCGCGCTCGCCATGCTGATGATCGTCGCCGGGTTCCAGGTGAGCCGGACCTGGGGATTCGTGGCGTTCGGAGGGTCGGTGCTCCTGATCGCGCTCCTGATGCGGGCCATAGACGTGGGTCATGGCGCGACGGAGGTCGAATCGGCCCGTGACGAGTTCGCATCCGGGCGTTCCCGAGCATCGGGGGAGGTGAACGGTTGAGCTTCATCGACTTCTTCAAGGGCTTCGTCGTGACGGGCAAGCTCCCGTTCAAGCCCAAGGTCACCATCCAGTACCCGGAGGAGAAGCGGCCGAAGCCGGAGCGTTTCCACGGCCGCCATGTCCTAAATCGCTACGAGGACGGCATGGAGAAGTGCATCGGATGTGAACTGTGCGCCGGCGTCTGCCCCGCGCGGTGCATCTACGTGCGCGGGGCGGACAACCCGCCGGACTCGCCGGTGTCGCCGGGGGAGCGTTACGGCTACGTCTACGAGATCAACTTCCTCCGCTGCATCCACTGCGACATGTGCGTCGAGGCCTGCCCGACCGAGGCGATCACCGAGTCGAAACTGTTCGAGTTCTCGTTCTCCAACCGCGGCGACGCCATCTACACCAAGTCCGAGCTGCTGGTCGACGACGACGGCAAACCGCAGGAGCTTCCCTGGGAGCACTGGGTTATCGGCGACGATCGCAACACCTCGGCGTGGGTGCGGGCCACCTCACCCGCTGGGGCGGCATCGCTGGAAGGCCAGCCCCTGTGGTCGGGAGAGCTCGGCTACGGCGTGCGACCAGCGCAGAAGGGCCAGAGTGACCCCGAGGCGGCCGACTTCCCGGCGGACAACGACTTTTCCCTCCGCGAACTCGCACGCAACGCCCTGAAGGGCGTCGGGGTCAAGGTGGGCAGGCCGTCCAAGGGGCAGGAGACGGGTTGACAGCCGCTCTTCTCGCCGCCGGCACCGCGTCGGGCGTACATCTGGCCCACGGCTCCGCCTGGGCCGTGTTTGCCGTCGGCGCGGCCTTGATCATCACTGGCGCGTTCGGCGTGATCCTCATGCGCAACCCGGTCCATTCCGCGCTGATGCTCGTCATCACCCTGCTCGGAGTAGCGCTCGAGTTCGTCAACGAGTCAGCAGACTTCCTCGCAGCGGTGCAGATCATCGTCTACGCCGGCGCAGTCGTGATCCTGTTCCTCTTCGTGATCATGTTCCTCGGCGTGGACCGCCGAGAACCCGCCGGAGCCGAACGGACTCGGTTCCAACGACCGCTCGCGGTCCTCCTCGGGATCGTCGCACTGGTCGAGATCCTCATCCTTTCCCAGGTGAACCACTGGACGAGCGGCTTACACGGTTTTGCCGGCAACCTTTCCGGGCCGGGTGAGAACGTCCAGAAGCTGGGGCAGTCCATCTACACCCGCTACCTTCTTCCGTTCGAAATGACGGCTGCCCTACTGGTCATCGCGGTCGTCGCAGCGGTGGTGCTGTCCCGCCGAAGGGACCCGTCCGCCGGCGAGATGTCGCGAGACGAGCAGGAGGAGGCAGTGCACCAGTGAGCGACCTTGGGAGCGAACCAATGTGCACGGGCTGGTTCAGCGTCCGTAGGACGGTGGGCCAGTGAGCGTTCCGGGAGCCTGGTACCTCGTCCTCGCGGCGGTCCTGTTCGGGCTGGGCGCAACCGGTCTGCTTGTCCGGCGCAACGTGCTCGTGATGTTCATGTGCATCGAGTTGATGCTCAACGCGGTCAACCTCACGTTCGTGACCTTCTCCCGCCTGCTCGACGACCTCGGCGGGCAGGCCTCGGTCTTCTTCGTACTGGTGGTCGCCGCCGCCGAAGTTGTGGTGGGCCTGGCGATCATCGTTGCCATGTTCCGTCGACGCGCTGCGACGACGGCCGACGACATCCACACCCTGAAGGGCTGATCCGGGATGAACGCCGCCTACGCCATCGTCGCGCTCCCGCTCGCCGGCGCTCTCATCCTCCTCTTCGCAGGCCGGAGGACGGGCGACCCCGCTTCAGGTTGGATCGCCACGGTCCTGGCGTTCGGCTCCTTCGCAGCGACCATCGTGGTTTGGGCGACGATGCTCGGGCGGACGAGCGCAGATCGGACGGTCCACAAGAACATCTTCACCTGGATCCCCGTCGGTGGCCTGCACGTCAACTTCGCCCTGCAACTGGACCCCCTTGCCATCACCTGGTGCCTCTTCGTCACCGGGGTCGGAGCCCTGATCCACCTGTATTCGATCGGCTACATGAAGGGCGACTCGGACTACGGACGGTTCTTCTTCTACATGAACCTGTTCCTCTTCTCGATGATCGTCCTCGTGCTGGCGGACAGCTACCTGTTCAGCTTCCTCGGCTGGGAGGGCGTCGGGTACTGCTCCTACGGCCTCATCGGATTCTGGTTCGAGCGCAACACCGCCGCTGTCGCGGCGAAGAAGGCCTTCGTGACCAACCGGGTGGGCGACTTCGGGTTCATGATCGCCTTGTTCCTGATGTTCAGCCATTTCAAGTCGTTCAGCTACTCCGATGTTCTGCTCCCGCTGTCATCAGGGCACGCAATGCTGGGCAACACGACGGCGACGGCGATCGGCCTGCTGCTGTTCCTCGGAGCGGTGGGCAAGTCCGCCCAGATCCCTCTCTACATGTGGCTCCCCGACGCGATGGAAGGCCCGACCCCTGTGTCGGCACTGATCCACGCGGCGACGATGGTGACCGCCGGCGTCTACCTGGTCGCGCGAAGCGCACCCATCATCCACTTCAGCTCCTCCACCCAGTGGGTCATCGCGATCATCGGGTGCGCCACTGCATTCCTAGCCGCGACGATCGCCTGTGCCCAGGACGACATAAAGCGGGTTCTGGCCTACTCGACGGTGTCGCAGCTGGGCTACATGTTCCTCGGTGAGGGATCGGGCGACTACACCGCAGGGATCTACCACACGGTGACCCACGCCTTTTTCAAGGCTCTGCTCTTCCTCGGGGCCGGCTCCGTGATCCACGCACTACACGACGAGCAGGACATGAAGCGGATGGGAGCGTTGCGCAAGTACCTCCCCCTCACGTTCCCGACCTTCCTCGTCGCGTACCTCGCCCTATCCGGGATCCCACCCTTCGACGGGTTCTGGTCCAAAGACGAGATCCTGGCCGCCGCCTGGCACATGAGCCCCGGGCTGTGGGCGGTCGGGGCGGTCACCGCCGGGCTCACCGCCTATTACATGAGCCGCCTGATGGTCCTCACCTTCGGCGGTGACGCGCGGTGGCGGGAGGCGAACGCCAGCCACGGCGCAGCGGGCATCGCGGGGTCGCACTCCGGTCACGGCGACGGGGAGCACGGCGCGGAGCCGCACGAGTCGCCATGGGTGATGACCGTCCCTCTCGTGATCCTCGGTGTGGCCTCTGTGATCGGATGGTTGGTCAACGCCCCGTTCGGCCACTGGGACTACCTGCATCGCTGGCTCGCCCCGGTCTTTCCCCAGACGATCGCGCCGGCAGTACACGTCTCGACCGACTTCAAGTGGTACGCGGGGATCGCGGTCACCGCGCTGGCCTTCACCGGACTGTTCCTGGGACTCGGCGCCTGGCGGCGCTCGTGGCAGCGACCGCGCCTCGAGCCGGCATTCCTTTCCCATGCGTGGTACATCGACGAGGGTGTGGCCGCAGCCGTGTCGGGCCCGCTCGCCCACACCGCCAGCGGGTTCAGCTTTGGTGTCGACGCCGGCCTCGTCGACGGCACCGTGAACGGACTCGGGAGGCTGGCGGCCGGCACGGGACGGCAGTTGCGCCGGATCCAGACCGGATATGTCCGGAACTACGCGCTGGGGATCGGTATAGGCGCGGCCGCGGTGCTCGCGTACGTGGCGTCGAGGATCGGAGGTTGACGTGAAGACCTCGCCGTTTCCGATCCTCAACGTCATCGTCTTCTTCCCACTCGGCGCGGCGATCGTGTTCGCCTTGCTGCCGTCGTCAATCTCGGAGGCGGCTGCACGGCGGCTTGGTTTGGTGGCGGGCATCGTCGAGATCGGCCTCGTCGCCTACCTCGTAGCCGACTTCCCGGTCGGGAGAGCGGGCTTCCAGTTCGTGAGCGATCACTCGTGGATCACCACGTTCGGGATCCGGTGGAGACTCGGTGTGGACGGCATCTCGCTCTTCCTCGTAGCGGTGACGGCGCTCGTGTTCCCAATAGCCATGGTCGGCCCGCTCGTGCGCAGAGGGTCGCGCGCGTTCATGGGCTGGATGCTTCTCCTCGAGGCGGCGTGCATGGGCACGTTCCTGTCGCTCGATCTGTTCGTGTTCTTCATCCTCTTCGAACTGACACTCGTGCCCGCCTACTTCATCATCGCCGGCTGGGGCAGCGAGCGGCGCAACTACGCGGCGATGAAGTTTTTCATCTACACATTCGCCGGCTCTGCATTCTTCTTCGTCGCCATGCTCGCACTCGTGCTGCTGACCGCGCCGCTCAACGGTAACCACCAGACATTCGACCTCGTCACCCTTACCCGGCTCGCCCCGCGGCTGCCCCACGCCGATCAGGTCCTCATCTTCTGCGGGTTCGCGACCGCGTTCGCCGTGAAGATCCCGCTGGTCCCCTTCCACAGCTGGCTTCCTGACACCTATAGAGAAGCCTCCACCGGCGGATCCATGGTGCTCGCCGGAATCCTGTTCAAGCTCGGCGCCTACGGGCTCCTGCGCCTGGGCGTCTTCCTGCTCCCGCGCGGCGCCGCGGACATGGCACCGGTGCTGCTCACCTTGGCCGCCGTCGGGATCACCTACGGCGCCGTGGTGACGATCATGCAGCGAGACCTCAAACGTCTCGTCGCCTATGCGTCAATCGTCGACGTCGCGTTCATCGTGCTCGGGTTCTTCGCGTTCTCGCAGCAGGGCGTGAGCGGCGGGGTGCTGGAGATGGTGAACCACGGGCTCACCACCGGCGCACTGTTCTTCGTGGTCGGGATGGTGTGGGAGAGGACCGGCACGTTCCGGTTCACCGAACTCGGAGGGTTGCAGAAGACCGCTCCCATACTGGCCGCGGTGTTCCTGGCAGTCGTCCTGAGCGCAGTTGGACTGCCGGGTCTCAACGGGTTCGTAGGCGAGTTCCTCGTGCTGGCGGGCACGTTCGTCACCCATCGCTGGTGGGCAGTCGTTGGGACCACGGCGATCATCTCGGGGGCGATCTACCTGTTCTGGGCGTACCAGCGGGTGTTCCATGGACCGTTGCCCGCGGCGGCAGGTGTGCCGGCGGGTGGTGTGGCGCCGGCGGGTGGTGTGGCGCCGGCGGGTGGTGGCGGGGGTGATGCCGGTATCGAGGCTTCCGACGCCGGGGAGCCCGGACTGCCGCCGGCACGCCCCGACATGACCTGGCGGGAGATCGTCGCCATTGCACCGCTGCTGGCGGGCATCGTGTTCCTGGGCGTGTTCCCCAAGCCGTTCTTCGACAGGGTCAACCCGTCCGTCGATCACCTGCTCGATCACGTGCAGCACGCGGCGCCACAGATCCACGTGCCGGCGCAGGCTCGGCCGCAGGTCCACTACACCGTTCCTGCCAACCAGAACGTCGACGCCGGAGGTGCGCGGTGACCGTCGCGGCCGGTCTCTTGGCGTCGGTAGTGGCGCAAGCGACGCCCCCCGGGGGGTGCACTGTCGCGCCCGGTGGCGGGCGGGTGTCCGGGCTGTGCTCGAACGCCAACTCTCTGCACATCGCAGTCGCGTACCGGTCGATCCTCCCGGTGCTCGTCCTGTCGATCGGAGCGCTGCTGCTGCTGGCGGTGTCCGCGGTGCTGCCCAAGCGCTCTTGGCCGGGCCTTTATCCGTTACTGACCGCCGTCATCGGCGGGGCGTCGGCGATCGCGTCGGCGTGGGAGTGGACCGATCTCGGAACGTCGAACGGGCACGTCTCGCACGCCGCGGTAACCATCGGCCAGCAGATCCTCTACGACCGATTCAGCGTGTTCTTCATGCTGATGATCTCGATCGCGGTGGTCCTCGGCGCTCTGATTTCGGACAGTTACCTCCGGCGCGAGGGCCTCGACGGTGTCGAGGCGTATGTCCTTATGCTGATGGCGGGCGTCGGGGCAATGCTGATGTGCGAGTCGGCCGGCCTGATCATGCTGTTCCTCGGGCTCGAGATCATGTCGATCGCGCTGTACGTGATGGCCGCTTACCATCGCCGGCGGACCCAGTCGGGCGAGGCAGGGTTCAAGTACTTCATCCTCGGGTCGTTCTCGTCGGCGATCTTCCTGTACGGGGTCGCGCTCGTGTACGGCGCGACCGGGTCGACCCAGTTCGATGAGATCGCCTTCTATCTTGCCCGCGACACGCTCACCAATGGCGGGGTGCTTCTCGCCGGGATGGCGTTGCTGATCGTCGGTCTGGGCTTCAAGGTCGCGGCGGTTCCGTTCCATTACTGGGCACCGGACGTCTACCAGGGCTCGCCGACTCCGTTCACCGGCTACATGGCGGCGGTCGCCAAGGCCGCCGGGTTCGCCGGGCTCATACGGGTGCTGCTCGAGGCTCTGCCGACCCAGGCGGCGAACTGGCGGCCGATCATCTGGCTGATGGCCGTGCTGACCCTGCTGGTCGGCTCGGTCATGGCGATTGCCCAGCGGGACCTGAAGCGGATGCTCGCCTATTCATCGATCAGCCAGGCTGGCTACGTGCTCGTCGGCCTCCAGGCGGGAACCGCCTACGGGACCGCCGGCGTTCTCTTCTACCTGTTCACCTACACGTTCATCATCGCCGGCACGTTTGCCGTGGTGCAGGTGATCCAGGGCTCCGGTGAGGCACGCAATGACCTCGGTGCCATCCGCGGTCTCGCCCGCCGCCAGCCCTACCTTGCCGCGGCGATGCTCGTGTTGCTCCTGGCGCAGGCCGGCGTCCCGTTGACGACCGGGTTCCTCGCCAAGCTGTACGTGATCCAGGCGTCCGTGGAGCAGGGTCAGTACGTGCTGGCAGTCATCGCCATGGTGGCCGCTGCGATCGCCGCGTTCTTCTACCTGCGGGTCGCGCTACTGATGTATTCACGCGGCGAGAGCACGCCTGCGGCAGTGGGCGTGGGCACCGGCCCCGGGTCGCCGGCGGTGGACCGTTCCGAGCTGGCCGGCCTCGAGCCGGTCGCTTCCCTCGACGGCCCGACAGCGACCGCCACCCTCGAGGCGCCGGCGGAGGAGCGGATCGAGGTTCCATACCTGGTTGCGGTAGCCCTGGTGATCTGTGTGGTGTTCACGATCGCCGCCGGCGTGTCGGCGCCGGTCATCGACTTCGCACGGCACGCCACGACGCTGTTCTAGACGGGCGCTGGCGGGTCGGCGGGGTCTGCCGGGACGGCCGGTCGGTCTGCTGGGGCGGCCGGTCGGTCTGCTGGGGCGGCCGGGCGGTCGGCGAGGCGAGCGCAAGGGGACAGGGTTGCCGGCAGTTCTCGGCGATGTGTACCAACCCTGGCCCCTTACGGAACGACGGGTGATCCAAGACCGGACAGGGTTGGCTGGTGGCGGGCGGCACGGCCGGCGACCGCGACGGACTCTGTCCTCCTGAGACGTACGCCGTTGCACGGATCCGGATATCACATGTAGTTTCATGCTATGACAAGTCGCCGAGCAACCTCGACACAACGCTTGCTCGAAATGGCTGCCTCCCAGCATTCCGTTGTCAGCCACCAGCAGATCGCCGGCTGCGGCATCGGCAAGCGGGAGCGGAGCGAACTCGTGGCGATGGGAGTGCTCCGGCAGGTCTATCGCGGCGTGTATGCCTGCCCCGGAACCGCTCTCACGAGATGGGGCGAGGCCGTGGCATTGAGCCTTTCGTGCGGCCCGAACGCAGCCTTGTCTCACAACACGGCGGCAGCGATACACGATTTCCCGGGCATACCATCCGGGCCGGCGCTCGAGGTCTCGGTGTGCGGGTCCTCGCACCCCCGTGCCAAGGGGGCTGCGGTGCACCGGGTGACCCGGATCGAAGCGGTGGACCTCGAGCGCCGAAATGGGCTGCTGATCACGACCTCGGCGCGGACGCTTCTGGATATTGCCAGCCGATTCGACCTCCGTGACCTCGCAGATCTCGTGGACGAAGGGGTCGTCCGCCGGCTGTGGACGGTGGACGAACTGAGGGCAGCCCTGGACCGGTCGGGCGGCAGAGGTCGGTCAGGTATGCGAAACCTTCGGACGGTGCTCGCAGACAGAGAGCACGAAACTCTCGACAGCCGTCTCGAGCAACGGGTGATCCGGGCGCTGCGACCGTTGAGGCCCTTTGCGGTTCATCTCGAGGTGATCGTCGAGGGGGAGCTCATCATCCTGGACGTGGCCTGGCCAGAGCTCAGGGTCGCTGCGGAGATCGACGGTTTCGGTGTCCACGGCAAGTCCCGGACCAAGTTCGACCGCGACCGCAGGCACGCGAACCTGCTGCTCGCGCACGGTTGGCGAGTGGTTCGGATCACGTCCGTCATGGCTGACCGGGAGATCCTCGCTCTTCTCGGCTCTGTCCTCGGGCGGGGTGTGGCCTGAACCGGACCGGACGGGACAGAGAATGTCGCCCGAGCGAAACGATCGGTATTCCTTGTCCTCTCAGGTGACCCTTGGAGCCGAGCAAACGGACAAGGTTGCGCAGAGCGAGTGCGACACCGCGTCACCCTGTCCCTTTGCGGCCGGCGCCGGCGCGCTCAGGTGCTCATGCCACAGGCGCCGGCGGTACCAGGAATCGCCCGATGACCGGCAGCTCCCAAAACGACTCGGCCCTTGCCACGGCGATCGCCACCGCCAGCATGTTCTCCGGAGCGTCGTAGATCGCGTACCTCGGGTGCCAGTCCGGGTCGAACTTCGCGTTGAACCTCCAGAGCGACTCGATCTGCATCGAGTCGCCCATGCGCCGCAGCACCCAGCCCTGCACGCGCTGCGACACTCCCTCGCCGGTCTCGCCGGCGAGGACGGCGCGCATCGTCGCGAAGTTCAACCCGAGGCCCTCGAACCCTCGCCGCTGCAGCTCGCGGATCGTCTCGACCACGGCGAAGTCGATGAGGCCGTTGGGGTGGTCGCCGTTGTCGCGGCGCATCAGATCGAGCGAGTAGCCGCCGATGCCCGGTGCCGGCACGTACTGGCAGAACGCCACGGGCACCCCTGCGGGGTCGTGCACCACCGCCAGCAACAAGCCCGCGTCGGCCGGGTCGAACGCCCGGCCGAGCGTCATCGAGAAGCCGCGTTCGACCTCGCCGCGGCGGCTCTTGGTCATCACGTCCTCGAGAGCGCAGCGCAGCGCGGGGTCGAGCGAGGAAGGATCGTGGAACGTGATGGTGTAGCCGTACTTGGCGATCCTGTTGACCGCCTGGCGCAAGCCCTTGAACCGCCCTCCCTCCAGCGAGAAACGACCCACCCTCACGATCGCCTCGTCCCCCACGTACAGGTCGTGCATCCCGGTGGAGCGGTAGATGGGCAGCCACTCCTCGCCGGCGCCGAGCCCGCCGAGCGCCCAGCTGTGCTCGTCGACGTAGCGGCGGAACGCCCGCCACGCGTCGGATCGCTCGGCGACAGGACCGATCGGGTCGGGCGACACGAGGCACACGCTGCCGTAGACGGCGTGCGCGACCACAGTCTCACCCCAGAAGAAGAACTGCTTGTCGGGACGCAGCGCGAAGTAGTCGAGCGTGCCCTTGCCGTACCGCTCCACGACCGACCTCGCTCGCGCCAAGTCGCCATTGCCCGAGACGGCGGGAAAAGACGTAACGGTCGCGACGGCCGGGTCTTTTCCCGGAGAATGGCGAAGCTGCCGTTGCACGACAGGGCGGAACACCACGAAGAGCAGGGCAACGAGCAGACCGGCGGCGGCGGTTGCCATCGCAGGGGAGAAGAAGTCGTTGACACGGTCGGGGAGAGCGACGCCCGACAGGCCGACCATCCTCTGCAAAGCGGCTTCCACCGCGCGACCCCACGACAGGCGGGGTACACGGCGTGGACCCTGCACCCACGAGCTCAACTGGAGCGAGAGCGCGCCGGCCAGCACCGTCAGCGCCGCCGCAACGACCACCCTCACCACGCCTCGCCCCACCCGCTCGACGTCTGTCTTCGCCTCGAAAGACGACCGGTAGACCCACAGGAACGCCCCAGCAGCGAGGGCTATCAGCGCCTCCTCGACGTCCACCCCCTTGACGACGTGCAGAACAGCGACGGCGATCAGCAGGCCCTCGCAGACGATCCAGGCGCGGCGCTGGCCTCGGCGAATCCCGCGGGCGAGCACCATCAGCCCGATCCCGCCGAGAGCGGCGAGCGACGCCGCGGTCTCGGGTATAGCCAGCGGGAACAGATCTCGCAGGACGTTGAGCCGGCTGCGCAGCGGTTCGGCGAGAGCGGAGAGAAGCGAGAGGAACCCGACGACGAAGACCGCGAACGCGGCCAGCCGGCGCACGCGGCGGTCCCTGTCCTGCGGCGCAGGCATGACTGGCCAGTCCTGCCCCTGTGGCCAGGAGGCGACCACTCCGGCGTGCAGGTCGCCGGCCGAGGCGCTGAAAGGTCGCGACGCGAGGAGCCGCTCGGCGAGCGTGGCGCCCGGGAGGTTCTGGCGGCCGTGGAGGAGGCGGAGATGGAGGTCGTTGCCGGCTTCGAGCTCGACCCAGGCCAGCTGGCGGTGGCCGAGGAAGACCGGCGGCAGCCCGAGACCGGGAACCCGGGTGGGGTACTCGGTCACGACCTCGGTGCCGCAACCGGCGTTGGCGTAGAAGCCTGCGCCGAGGTCGGTGAGCTCCGGGCGGCAGGTGTGCCCGGTTATCAAGCCGGCGTGGCCGGATGTGACGAGGTCGCGGGCCTTGGAGCGGGCGGCGTCATTTGGGTCGCCGCGCGCGTCCTCTAGTGAGAGAGCGGAGAGGGCTCGACCGGTGCGGCGCAGCGCCGCGACGGCGAGCGCGAGCAGCAGCAGGATTTCGACCACCGCGGCCAGCGCGGCGATCCCCACACGCGACGTGAAGTCGACTCGCCGTGCCGAATGGAGGGCGAACCCGGGCACCCTGAGAACCAAGGCCGCGACAACCGGTACCAGCAGCAGCCAGGCCGAACGACCCAGCCTTCGATACACCAGCCTCGACGCCACGAAACGCGACAGCGCCGCCGGCTCG